>CAMDPA010000271.1 GCA_945903565.1 Devosia equisanguinis
CACGCCACGACCCACCATGCAAGTTTTGCGACAGCCTCTCAGATAGGGGTAAAGACCCCGGATCTTCACGATCCGACCGTGTCGTGCGATCGACTGAGGGTTCTTCACCGAAGTCGTGAATCGCACGACCAAGCAAGACGGTCGGACCGCTTGTCCGGGGACGCAGCGGAGGGGGATTGCTCCGGACGCCAAAATGGCGACAGCTCGAATTTCGCGGGGCTCGGTTGTTGCGAGCGGCGGTACAAACGCGCATGGCACGAGATAAATAGATGTATACTAATTTTAAGTATGCGAACCATCGTTCGACATGGTGCATCACGCGGTTCGACGTGGTCGAGAGGTGGAGTAGAGCGCTCTGTCCGTTTTTCGAGGTCGACCGTACCCGCCGGACGGGTCAGTTCGATCTCAGCAGATGCTCCCAAGGGAGCTTGGCGAGCGCGCCATTCTCCCTCTCCCCGTTTTTCACGTCATGCTGAAAGCATGCCTCCGGCATGACGAGAGGGTCGGGGTGAGGGGCAGCCACTTGGGTGACACTGGCCACAACTCCCGCGTGTTCCCTTGTCGGGTCGTACGCGGAAGACCCCAGCCGACCGACGCGATGGGCCATAACCGACCTATACCTCTGAGCCAACAAGACGCTTGCGGTTCGCCCGGTCTTTGGTAGGTTAACTCTCAGCAACACCAATTGATCGGCTCTAACACAACAATCCACCTCATAATGCGGTCAACAACACCATCGTCGCAACGCCTCGCAATAAGCAGGGGAATACTGCTCATCTTATCGGCGATCAGCAAAGATAGGAACCCAAAATGATAGTAAGGCTGCCGCATTGGGTTGCCGGTTTCTTTACGGGAGTTTGCGCGTTCATGAGCATAACTTCAGTCGCCGACGCACAAGTGCCAAGCGGCTCCAGGGTTGGGAAGGATGACTGCTATTTTGACATTTGCACCCTTCGGGGAAAATGGACTGGCCTCCTGACGGAAAATCTGCGTGGAAAAATGAAGCGCATTTACTTTATCATTGATTTTCAAGATCAAGATTTTGCATACGTCTCCGCCCCAGACTTTCCATGCTCCGGCACTTTGAAGCGCATTCCGCGCGATACCCAATTCGAGCCACAAGAGCACGTTTTCGAGGAAACAATACGCGATGGAGCCAAATGTGTTGGGAAAGGCATCGTAGTTATCAAACCCTTAGAAGGGGCACGCATGGAATACGTTTGGAAACCTTGGTAGACTCACAGGCAGTCTCAGCATGTCGTCTATGGCATTATGACCAAGTGCGACAATCCCAAACGATGCGAGTGAACATGGTGCCCCATGACAAGGCATTACGTGCCTACCCGAACGGGCAGCTTTGCTTCGACTCAACGTCTCAGAACTTCTTACTCGCCGCACGAGGCATGATCATGTTCATTCGAAACCGCAGCGACGACAAGTCCTGCTCGATTCGGCTTATTGTTTTGCTTCTGGCAAACATTATATTTTATACAATGAGTGCTGCCCAGGCGCAGCAGGGGTTTTCAGGTGAATTGGATTTGAGGTATAAGGAGGGTGAAAACTTCGTGCTCCTAAAGCCATTCGGATACATCGATTCTTCTGGTATTCGGTGGTCAGTTCCCGCTGGCGCAAAAGCCGACGGCGCATCAATTCCAAGAATATTGAGACCAATCATTGGCCCGTGGGACAAATACTCTAAAGCGGCGGTCATCCATGATCATTACTGCGTGGCAAAAGATCGCCATTGGAAGGCTGTGCATCGGGTCTTTCTTGATGGCATGCTGCATCTGGGTGTTAATCAGTTTCAAGCTAACCTTATGTACATTGCGGTGTATCGTTTCGGCCCTCGATGGCAGTTTGATGCAGACGCTTGTCATTGCAAAGGTTGCCCTACGTGCTCAACTCCTGCTTTAACTCGTATTGATAGTTATCAATCTGAGTTTAATTCTAAAGATCTGGCAGACCTTGAAGGCAGGCTGCGTCGTAATCCTAATGATTTAGAGCAGCTGGAGCTACTAGCCGATTTCCAACTCAACTCAGAAATTTTCCGCTAGTGCCACTGCCTCGCCTGAATGCCTCAATAAGTCTCAAATGTGCAGCAGGAGAAATGTATGGCTGCTGTGATAAGTCGTCGCGCTTTAGTTGGCGCCAGCTTTTGTATATGTTTTGACTGCAGTGCTAAAACACCGGTAGGCGGCTGCGTAATTGAGCAGCAAGAGTATGAGGTTTTGGGAGTCGTTACACTGCCGAATGGCGTCGCGAAAGGCGTTGGTGCTCGTCGCACCATTCCAAATACTCCACCAAAGCCTCAGCTGACCGATACATCCAGTGATTATGCATTAGATCGATCTCTCGCCAAAAACGCTCTGGTCCCTTTGGCATCAATTTTTCAAATACGACCAGAGTTTGCCTACGCCGATTTTAGAAATACGGCTTATCGAAACTCACTAGCCCTTATTTGGCGGCCTGTTAAAAAATTAAATGAAGACGGAGTTGTAGTCCTTGACCTCCCAACCCTTACACAGCTGTTGAGCGAAAAAACGTTTGGAGTGTTACTCGGTATCTTGGCGCACGAATTCGGTCACGGCAGGCAACTTCAATCTGGGTGGAGCCAAAGGTTTCGGGCCCGAGATGAACGTGAAGCTCGCCAAGCCGACGAGCTTCACGCGGATTATTTGGCAGGCTATCCTATACGATTCATCGAAGAGACGCGGTACGCAGATCAGCTCGACATTAATGATATCATAAATTGGTGGGGATCGAACGGAGGCACTAGTCACGGCACTGGCCAGCAACGAATAGATGCACTATCGGGCGGTTATAAATATGCCCAATACAATAAATTTGACCGCTCGATTGTTAAGGCGGAAAAATTTGGTGCGGACCTGGTTTTCTCCTTGCTCCGGTGACTTGTTTGTTTTGTTTGCTTTTTGTTGGGGCGGCCCAAATTGCGCTTCACTGGTGCGCGATTGGCTTTTCACCGTCTGTCCAGGTGGCGGGGACGCTGGTAAGGGGACGCAAATGCAGCTGCCGGTCTGCCACGGAAGACATAATTGTCAGCCGCAGGGCTCGACCCATTCATGTCCACCATCAAAACAAGCTGCCGTCGAGAGCAGACGAAGAGAACATTGTCGGTTCGGGTCATTCACGTCGTTTTGGTGCCGCGCCCACCATGGACGGTCAAGCTTGGTTCGGGCGTCGCGCAAGAGCTGTTCCCACCCCGGCACACCCCTTAACCCTCCATAAACCACTCTGCGGCACCTTGCTGTTCCCGCTACCGGTCAGCCGTGGAGTTGGTGATGGCGCACGATATCGATATGCAACTGGCGCCCCGGCGCACGACCTCGAGCCTCAACGAGGTGCGCAACGACACCGGCCGGATCGCGTTCTGTGGGCCCTATGTGATCTCGGCGATTACCGGCTGGTCGATCAGCAAGGTCGAGGACGAGATCCGCCGCTTTCGCGAAATCCCCGAGCACGCCAAGCCGATCGTCCGCGGCACCTACGCTGACGAAGTCGAAAGCGCGCTTGCCACGTTCGGCTACGGCATGACGCTCAAGACCAGCTTCATGGAGCGCGCGCGCAAGGAGCGCCCGACTGTGTGGACCTGGATGCAGAAGCCGCGCAACGCGTGGGCGCACTACATCCTCGCCATCCACAAGGGCAAGGAAGGCCACTGGATCCTGATCAAGGGCGTGAAGATGTGCGACACGTTCACGGAGGGGAAATGGACCTTCGTGTGCGACGGCCCCCATCGCGGCGCGCGCATCATGGAGATCTTCGAGGTCAAGAAGTCACTCGAAGCCTGATCGCCAACACGCGCAAGACCTTCAACGATAGGTGTTGCAGCCGCCGTGCCGCACCGCACGAGCGGTGACATTGCCGCGCGGCCCCTCTATTGTTCTTGCGATGTGGAGCGTTGAGCGCTGCGTGCCAGCGCTGAATCCCGGGGAAAGGAGGATCTCCATGCCGCACAGGAAGCGGCTTCAAATGGCTGTGTGGATGTTGATATCCGCCCTGGCTGCGACCTTCCTGTCCGCGAGCGCCGACGCGCGTTCGATCACCTGGGCGCGCGCGCTGGATGCGCCGACGCTCGACCCGCATGCCGTCGACGCACCTCACGCCCTCACGCTCAACCAGCAGATCTATGAGCCGCTGCTGCAGCGCGACAGCCAGGGCAAGACGATACCCAGCCTTGCCGAAAGCTGGTCACTGACCAACGATCCGCTAGTGTGGGAGTTCCGGCTCCGCCGCAACGTCGTGTTCCACGATGGCTCGCCATTCACGGCTGAAGATGTCGTGTTTTCGATCGCCCGCGCACGCCAGCCGGCATCGGAGATCGGCGCGCTGCTCGGCGCCGTCGACGAGGTGACGCAAGCCGACAGCCACGTCGTGCGCATCAAGACGCGCAGCCCAACGCCGCTGCTGGCCGCAAACCTCACGCACATGCTGATCATGTCCAAGGCCTGGACCGAGAAAAACGGCGCCGCGCGCGTACCCGAGCCCGCAGCCCGAATCCGGGCCCATACTTTCCGCAACGCCAACGGCACGGGCCCGTTCGTACTGGTCAGTCGCGAGATCGGTCAGCGCACGGTGATGCGCCGCAACGATACCTATTGGGGCCGGGGCCAGATTCCGCTCGAGGTCACCGAACTCATCTACCGGCCGATCGCCAATGACAGCGAGCGCGTGCAGGCGCTGGTGTCGGGCGAGGTCGATTTTGTCCAGGACGTGCCGGTCAACGAGCTGCCGCGACTGCAGGCCAACAAGGCTGTGTCGGTCAACACCGGACCGGAAAACCGGACCATCTTCTTGGGCCTCAACGTCGGCGAGGGCGAACTCGCCAGCTCCGGCGCCAAGGGCAAGAACCCGCTCGCCGACCGCCGCGTGCGCGAGGCGATCAGCGGCGCCATCAATCGTCAGGCGATCCAGCGCAACGTGCTGCTCGGTCAGGCGATTCCGACCGGCACCGTGGCGCCGCCCAGCATCAACGGCTACCCGCGCCAGCTCGACAAGTTCCCCACCCACGATGCCGCCAGAGCCAAGGCCATGCTGGCCGAAGCCGGTTGGCCCAATGGCTTCACGATCAACCTCGATTGCCCGCGCGACACCTACGGGCGCAGCGAGGCGATCTGCCGGACCATCGACGACCAGCTCGCGCCGATCGGCATTACCGTCGAGCCGGTGATCCGCAACGTCTCCGATCATCTGGCGCTGATCCGCGGGGAGCCAGCCAAGACGGACTTCTATCTGCTCGGGCTCAACGTTCCCTCGTTCGACAGCGAGCAGATTCTGACCGCGCTTTTCCACGGCCGCGCGAACGGCGCCGGCCAGCTCAACGCGACGCGCTTTGCCAACGCCGAGCTCGACCGCCTGATCGCAAGCCTGTCGGGCCAGCTTGATTTTACCGCGCGCAGCCAGGCCATCACCCAGGCGTGGCGCATCGTCCAGGAAGAGATCATCTATATCCCGCTGCACGTGCAGACCGTTGCCTACGCGATGAAAGCCGACATCAGTATTGGCGTCGACATCGAGAATCAGCCGAAACTGAAGTTCGCCCGGATCAAGCCACCGCAATAGCGCGGCGGTTCTGGCGCCGCCTCCTTGATTGCGAGACCCTCATGCACCCAGGCAATCCCACGCCTTTGCCCGTGTTTGCCCCCGCCGATGCCCCCGCCCTCGGCGCCGAGGAAATGCAGCGCCGCACCACGGCGTCGCGCGATTTTTCCACGCGGCTGGGCGAGATCATCGGCCTGCTGATCCGCTCGCGCACGCATCGCCACACCATGCTGGCCGAGCTGGAGTGGATGGTGCTGCCCGCGCTTGCCCATCGGCAGGTACGCATTGCCGAGGGGATGTCGCCGGAGGTTGGCTTCGTCGCTCCGATTGCCGTCATCTTGTGGGCCAGCGTGTCCGCGGAGGTCGATCAGCGATTGCACCAGTCGATCGACCAGCCGATCCGTCTCAAGCCGGAAGAGTGGCGCAGCGGCGATATCGTCTGGATCGTCGAAGCCGTCGGCGAGCAGCGCGCGGTGACGGCCACGCTGGAGCATCTCAAGCAAAATGAGTTGAAGGACCGCACGGTGCGCTTGCGGGTCAAGGGCAAGGACGGCCAGCCTATCGTCGGCCGTCTCGAACTCGAACCCAGCCCGGCCAACGGCTGAGCGCACCCTATATCTGATGCGACGACCAGTGATCGAGACCACCATGCCGCCACTCAAACTCAAGCTCGCCTGCGCCTCCTACGACCGCACCATGGCGCTGCGTACCGGCGATGTCCGGCCCGACGGCATCGACCTTCAGGTCGAGGCGATCGAGCACGTGCGTGAGATCTTCGACCGTATGGGCGCGAACGCGGAGTTCGACCTCGCCGAGTTCTCCTCCACCGAATACATCGGCCGTATCGGTCGCGGCGATCGCACGTTCGTGGCCTTGCCGGTATTCCCCAGCCGCGTGTTCCGGCACAGCTTCATCTTCGTCAACTGCAACCGCATCGCCGAGCCGAAAGACCTCGAGGGCAAACGCGTCGGCGTCGCGCTCTACACGCAGACGGCGGCGTTGTGGATCCGCGGCATCCTGTCATCGGAGTACGGCGTCGACCTGTCCGGCATCACCTGGGTGCAAGGCGCCGTTCAGGTCGCAGGCGCACACGGCGCACCGAGCCCGCCGCCGCTCCTGAAACAGCCCCACATCGAGATCAACGACAGCGGCCGCTCGCTCGATCAGATGCTCGACGCCGGCGAGATCGACGCGGTGATCGGCACCCGCGTACCCGCCTGCTATCGCCGCAACAAGGACATCGTGCGCCTGTTCCCCGCCTACTGGGACGTCGAACGCGACTACTACCAGCGCACGGGCATCCACCCGATCATGCACCTCGTCGCCATGCGCCGCGACGTGCACGAGCGCCACCCTTGGGCGGCGGCTGCGATGTACAAGGCGTTCGTGGCGGCCAAGGAGCACGCACTCGCGATGCTGCGGATCGAGGTCGCGCCGCGCTACCTGCTGCCCTGGCTGCAGCGCGACATCGAGGAGATGGAGCAGGTGTTCGGCACCGATCCCTGGCCCTACGGCGTCGAGGCGAACCGCCCGACGCTGGAAGCCCTCATGCGGTTCATGGTGGAACAGCACTACATCGCCGCGCCGGTGCCGCTGGACGGGCTGTTCGTGGGCGAGGGTTGAGGCTCGTAGGGCGCAATAGCCCACTTGGGCGTATTGCGCCGTTGCAACGTAGCCGGCGGAATACGGCCAAGTGGCCTATTCTGCCCTACGAAGTTACTGCCCCAGCCCCCCCAGGGTGATTCAATTCACCGCGTATGATGGCGGCGCGAACAGAGTTCTAACGGTCTCCGCCCGACGGAGACCACCGATGAACGCGCTGACCTTGTTCCAAGCCCTCGAAGCTATCCCGGATCATCGGACCAAGAAGGGCAGACGC
>CAMDPA010000272.1 GCA_945903565.1 Devosia equisanguinis
CAAGATCAGCCGAGACCGATGCGGCAACCGCCTCGATCCCACCAGCCATATCGATACATCTCCACCCGCTGATTCGGGCGGACTCTCTGAATCACACGCAGAGTCACACGGTCAATAGAATTCGACGGAAAATTCTGATGGATGGTGAGCAGCCACGCCCGCACCGCTTGACAAGGGACATCAGAGCCTACATCCTGCCCGGCCACCGCGCTACCGCGACTGCGGCGTGAGATCGACCCGGCCGACACGTGCATAAAGCCACAACGTCGCGAGAATCACGATCGCGATCATCGGCAGCGCCAGCAGGTTGACGAAACCCCATCCCGCCCACGCCAGAATCGCGCCGGTGAGGCCCGCCGTCGCCGCCGTCATCGAGTACTCGATGAAGTCGTGCGCGGCCTGCGTCTTCGCGCGCTCGGACGGCCGATAGATCGTCGTCAGCAGCGTGGTGCCGCCGATGAAGCAGAAGTTCCAGCCGATGCCGACGAGGATGTTGGCCCACAGGAAATTCTGGAACGAGATGCCGTCCATCGCGACCAGCACGCATCCGATGAGGGCCAGCGCACCGACACCAATGATCGTCAGCACGCCGAAGCGAACGATCAGATGGCCGGTGAACAGCGCCGGCGCGAACATCGCGATCGAGTGGAACTGGATCACCGTCGCGCTCTGTTCGAACGTGAAGCCGCACCCTTGCATCGCCAGCGGCGTCGCCGACATCAGCGCGGTCATCACGCCGTAGCCCATCATCGACGAGATCACCGCGACGATGAAAGCGGGTTGGCGCGCAATCTCCCAGATGCTGCGCGCGGGCTCCGAGCGTTCCTCTTTCGTCGGCCGGGGGATGTTGAGGAACACCAGCAGCGCCAGCGTCATCACACACATGACGATGTACATGACATAGACGCCGGCAAACGTGACGGGGGCCAAAAGATCCTTCGCCCACTTCGCCGATTCGGCCCCCATCAACCCCGACAGGATGCCGCCAAACAACACCAGCGAGATCGCCCGCGCCTTGAGGTCGGGTGGGGCTGAGTCAGCTGCCGCGAAGCGATAGTACCAGGAGCAAGAGACCGAGACACCCTGCAGGAACGCCGTCAGGCAGAGCAGCCAGAAACTCTGCTGGTAGACGGCATAGATGCCCGTGATGCCCGCCCCAATCCCGACAGCCGATCCAACCGCGAACCCCGCCCGGCGCCCGAACCGGTCCATGAACATCGAGGCCGGAATCGTGCCGGTCATCAGGCCGAGATGCGTGAAGACGAGCGGCAGCGTGGCGAGAGATTTGTCGATGCCCAGCATCCCGAACGCGACCAGCGGCGTCGTCGTGATGCCCATCGTCTGCAGCGAGTTCGATAGCGCTTGCGCAAACGCGAGCAGCACCACGTTGCGATTGATCAGGAAACGGGAGATGGCGCTCGACATGCGGCTCCTCGGCGCACGTTGCGCGGGTATGCCGGAGGTGGTCCAGCGAACGGCACACTAGAGCGGTGCGCGTGGTGGGACCATCTGCGGAAGGTCGCACCTCTCCCTACCGCAACGCCGCCGCATCCGCCGCCCGCCGCGGCGCGGCAAGCCCGATCCGAGGATCCTTCACCAGCAGCTCCAGCGTGGCGCGGGCAACCAGCCGGTTGGCATGTGCGTTCCAGTGCCAGTCGTAGGAGTATTCGAGTTTCTGGCCCATGCGCGCGAAGTCGCGGGCGAAGGTTTCCTGCAGATCGACGAACGGCACGTCGAGCGCGGACGTCAGCTCCGCGGCAATCTGGTTCAGCCGGCCGACCTCGTAGTCGGATGCCGGCTTGCCCGCGTAGACCGCCTCGCGCACGCCATCCATGACGAAGGCCAGCTTGAAGCCGTACTCCACCGACAGGCGCTTCATTTCGGCCATCACGTAACCGGCGAACAAGCGGTTGGAATCGTGATCGGCGATCTTGCGGATATCGACAGCGGACGACACGAACTCCGGCCGCCAGTCCTCGTTCCCGCCCCAGAACAACCGGCTCACCCAGCTCTTGGCGTAGAGGTAGAAATTGGTCTTGTAGTAGAGGTAACGAAAGGTGCGGAAGCCTCGCAGCGCGTCGGCGGCGCCATAGCGGAAATCGGCCGGCGGGACTTCTTCGATACTGCCGTCCACGGCCTTGCGCAGCTTCATGAAGCCGGACGCGTAGCGCGTCTTGAGGAAACGATAGCTCTCGTCGAAATCGTTATGGATCAACGGCACGACCACCACGTCGGGGCGAAACGCGACGACCTCCTGGCGGAGCATGTGCAGGTATTGGCTGAGCGGGGCGCCATCCATGCCGAAGCGAAACACCTCGACATCGCGGCCACTCGCGCGCAGCGCCTGTTCCATCACGTCGGAGAAGCCTTCTTCCACGTTGACGATCGCGCCGTGGACGTAGGAATCGCCGACCACAGCGATGCGCTGACGGCCCGGTGTCTTGGCGAGTGGATAGTCAGGCCGCGACGAATTCCAACCATCCGCGTTGATCGTCACCAGCGAGGTGCGTTTGTCGGGATGCCGGAAAATGGCCTGGGTGCCGGGCTTGTAGCGGACCACGCCGTTGATCGTGACGTTCTCAACGAGATCATCCGGCGGCAGGATGTAGCGAAATACGACAAGCTCGAGCGCGAGCAGGGACAGGAATACCGAGACCAGCATCAACCCAAGGTTGGCGAGCCCGGCTTTGAGCCGCGATGACACCGGAATGTGCTCCATCATTGGACGTGCAGGGCCCATTCGCCCCCTTCGGTGCCAAGACGAGCAATGCACGTGCCAAGGCCCGCGCGGGTTTCCCCCCGGCACGGGCCTTGGCGTTCACATCAGTGTTATCGCTGTCCCTAGAAGGGGATTTCGTCGTCGAGCTTCTTGTCGAAGCTCTTCGCGCCGCCGCCGGACTTGGCCGGGGCAGCCTTCGGTGCCGACGCCGCGCCGTAGCCGCCCGAGGAGCCGCCACCGCCGCCGCTGTAGCCGCCGCCCGAGCCGTAATCCGCCTGGCCGTCCTCGGCCATGCCGCCCGGCGCGCCGCTGCCCTTGGTGTCGAGCATGGTCAGCACGCCGTTGAAGCCCTGCAACACGACCTCGGTCGAATAACGCTCCTGGCCGTCCTTGTCCTGCCACTTGCGGGTCTGAAGCTGGCCTTCGATGTAGAGCTTCGAGCCCTTCTTCACGTACTGCTCGACGACCTTGCACAGGTTCTCGTTGAAGATGGCCACCGAGTGCCACTCCGTCTTTTCCTTGCGCTCGCCACTCGTCTTGTCGCGCCAGGACTCGCTGGTTGCGATGCGGAGGTTGGCGATCGGACTGCCGCTCTGGGTGCGGCGGATCTCCGGATCCTTGCCGACGTTACCGACCAGGATAACCTTGTTGACTGAACCGGCCATTGTGAAAGCTCCTCGTCAGTTGCACGGGCATCCGTGTGTTCCACGGACAGCATGGAACTTCACGGAAATCATGAGTTGCATGGGCTGCGCAGCGCGCTCGATCCGCCCATCCGACTCGCGTTGCATCAACCTATCGCGCCGCACGCGCTGCCGCCGGATCAATTCGAAATTGTCCACGCCTTTCGGTCAGCGCTGCGAACCCACCAGTGCTCCTGAATTATGTTCTCTTAATGTTCTTAATGCAAATGCTTCCGCCGTGCAAGCCCTGAATTGCGAATTGGGCTGCGGTTCTCTTCCGCTTTCAATGGTCCTGGCAAGGGTACTGGCGCCTTACGCCCCCTGCACCCCGATCAAGCGACCGGTCGTGGCGGCAAGCCGCATGTCGAGCAGCGGCTTGTACTCGGGCGAGGCGTACCAGGCTTCGAGGGCCGCCATATCAGGGAACTCCAGCACGACCATCCGACTCGGCTCCCAGCCGCCCTCGAACGACTTGACCTCGCCGCCGCGCACGAGAAAGCGGCCGCCGTACTTATCGACGGTTGCGCCCACGCCCTTCTTGTAGGTCTCGTAGGCGGCCGCGTCCTGCACCTGAATATCGGCGATCACATAGGCAGCCATCGGCCCATCTCCTTCTTCAGCGCTACTTGCCCGTCGCCGTGTCGACAGCTGCAGCCAGGCGCTGCATCAGGCGCGGTGACAACCCTACTGCCGGACCACATTCCTTGCCGCGCAGACGATCGTAGATCGCCGGCAGGCTGCCCCGGAACATCGCGCCTTGCGCCCGTCGCGCGACGCCGGTCGCCACCGATCCATTGGCGAACCGCGACTTGCACATCAGGCTCATCAGATGCTCCGTCAATTCCTTGGCGTAGGTGTCCTGCGGCGCCGACTGCGTGATCGTCATGTAGGATTGCCAGATCTGCCGCTCGGGCGACTTGCCCCAGCGCTCGCTCTCGACGGCGTTGAACAGCGGATCGAGCGCTTCCAGAACCTGACGCTTGGTCCGCTCATCTTCGATACGATCGGCCCAGCCGCGGATCGTCTTGGCTTCTTCCGGGTCGACACCCCGCACCACGAGACCGGCGAGGTCCGCAAGGGCGAGGCTTTCGCGCATCGGCGCCGTTGTTTGCCAGATCGAAGCGCCGCGAAGATCCGCCGCGCGAACCTTGGCGCCCGTCATATCGGCACGCTGCAAGTTGGCGTACTGAAGGTCGGCTGCCTCCAGATCGGCATCGCGCAGCACCGCCCCCTGCAGATGCGCATGGGTCAGGATCGCGCCCTGCAACGAGGCACTCGACAGGTCCGCACCATGCAGAAGCGCACCGAACATGTCCGCCCCCTGCATCGATGCGATCAGCATATTTGCACCCTGAAGCTGCACGCCACCGGTCAGATCCGCGCGCTCCAGATGGGCGCTCGAAAAGTTCGCACCCGACGCGATCGCGTAGGACAGATCGGCACCTTCCAGATTGGCTTCCTCCAGCCGCGCGCCACGCAGGTCGATGCCCGCCAGCCGCGCGCCCGGCAGCTTGGCGCGGGTGAAGTTCGCGCCAGCCGCCCGCACGCAGCGCGCCTTGGCCCGATCCTCGCTCAAGATGAGTTCGGTCACATCCGCGCACGCAAGTCGCGCCTCCGAGAGATCGGCGCCGATCAGGCTCGCCCCCTCCAGATCAGCGCCGGTGAGATCGGTGCGGCGCAGATCCGTGCGATCGAGTTGGGCGAACCGCAAGTCGCGGCCGCGCAGATTGAGCGACGATTCGTCGGTCGCGTTGACCCGCTTCAGCGCGAGATCCTGGTCGGTGACCACGAGGTTGCGGTGAAACCGCCCCCACAGCGTACCATCCGCCCGCGCCCGCATGAATGGCAGCGCAAAACCTGTGCTCGACCGCACATCGCGAACGGCCTCACCGCGCCGGTCGGCACGGCTCAGCGTCTGGGTTACCCGGTCCAGCGCCTCGCCGGGCACGGTTGCCACGAAAAACGAGAAAAACGTGACGCCAAGCAGCATGCCGGTCGTCACTAGGAACGAGACCGGGCTCGAAATCGTCGTGCGCCAGAACGCCGAGAAAAAGTTGGCCTCGGTGCGCAATAGGAAAATGCCGATCAGCACGAGCATGGCGATATCGGCCAGCAGGCAGATCCGGTGCGTCCACGTAACCTCGATGTCGTGAAACGGCAGATAGGTGAGCTGAATGAACAGCAAGATCACCACCGGCAGCACGACCAGCGTGAGCCACGACATCGCATGCAGGAAGAAGCCCATCACCGCGCTGCGATGCGGGCCCGCCACGGCCTGCACGAAGAAAAAGTTGTGCAGCTCCAGGCGCAGCGGATGGTTGCGCCGCTCGGTCATCTCAAGCGAGCGCACGGCATAGTCGAACTCCAGCGTCTTGCGCGCCAGCAGCACCAGCTGGGACACGACGCCGGCGTGGAACAGCACCAGAATCACCGGCGCGAACTGAAAGAACAGCGACTGCTGGATCGATACCTGCATGATCGGCAGGCTGACAGGCGTTTCCAGCAGCAGATCCTTGTGCGACACACCCGCCACCGCGATCAGCAGGTAGGCCATGATCGCCAGGAAGATCAGCCACGACGTGTTGGACGTGTCGCTCGAACTGTTGACCGCCTCGAGCAGACTATACGGGTTGACCGGGGTCTCGGTCTCGGTCTCGGGCCCGACGCGAACGGCATCAGTCATTGGGTACCAAATCCTCGCACACACACCGCCTTCAAGCGCGCCAGACCATATAGGAGAAACTATGGCGGGAGAACGCAACCGTGCATCCCCACGCTGATGGTTGCGGCCTATTGCCGGGAAGCATCACCCCAAGTTAGATCAAGCCGCGCCATTCCGCGACCGAATGGCGGAATAGCCACACTCATGCAATGGCAACTGAACCTCACATCACGCGGCGCGACCATGGCCAACTATGACTGCCTGAAATGCCCCGGCTATTGCTGCTCTTATCCCGTCATCGAGATATCCGAGCGCGACGTCGCCCGATTGGCACGCCACTTCGACGTGACGCCTGAGGCTGCCAAGCTGAAATTCACCAAGAGCGCGCACGGCTACGACCGCGTGCTGCGCCGCAAGCAAGACCCCCACTTCGGGCGCATCTGCCGGTTCTTCGACACCGACAAGCGCCGCTCCACCGTCTACGAGGCCCGCCCGAACGTCTGCCGCAAATTCCCCGGCGAAGCCCGCTGCGGCTACTACGACTTCCTCAAATTCGAGCGCAGCCACCAGAAGGACGAAGACTACGTCGCCGTCACCGACAGCAGCGAGTATCAGTAGGGCGGGCTCCCAAGGGGGCCGCCCCATACGCGCTAACTTTGGCCTTAAGGAAAAACAACCTCTCCACTGCGTCCCCGGACGAGCGGACCGACCGTGTTCGTGCGATCGACTGAGGTGTCTTCACCGAAGTCGTGAATCGCACGACAAGGCAAAAAGTCGGGATGCGAAGATCCGGGGTCTTCACCCCTATCAGAAGGGGCAAGATCCCGGATAGCCTCGCTTCGTTGAATTGCCGGCGACTGCGGTGCTCAATAGCCCCGGATCGCTGCCGGCGGCTCGGCTTCCGGGAACGCAAAGTGGATGGGAAGCGGCTCAAAGTTAGCGCGTATGGGGTCCGACCCTACGGGGCTGACCCCGGGTTTTTTCGCCCCATCCCGTGCAGGATCGCCGCCCTGAGCAGCAGATACAGCAACGTCGCGTTGCACATGTGCCAGAGGAAATGCGTGCCCCAAACGCCCCGGCCGAACAAGGCCGTCGCGGGACACAGCGCCCGGTCGAGCGAACGGAACGTCAGCGACACCGCGAAAATCGCAGCGCCCGCGAGAATGAGACCGGCCGCGGGATGGCGGATCGCCGCCAATCCCCCACCGATCAGCGCTAGAGCGCTTTCCACTTGATGTGAATCAAAACAGTTACAGGGGATTCCCTCGGACGCGCAAATCAGATTCGGATTCCACCGGCAGCAACGGCGGGGATAGCGATGGCGAAGGGATACTCGAAAGATCTCAGGGTGCGGGCCGTCGCGC
>CAMDPA010000273.1 GCA_945903565.1 Devosia equisanguinis
AGCGTCTGCCCTTCTTGGTCCGATGATCCGGGATAGCTTCGAGGGCTTGGAACAAGGTCAGCGCGTTCATCGGTGGTCTCCGTCGGGCGGAGACCGTTAGAACTCTGTTCGCGCCGCCATCATACGCGGTGAATTGAATCACCCTGCCGCAGTCCCCGCTGGCAGGGCAGAATGAGTGGTGCCTCCTGGCGCAGCCACGCCGGGAGGCCGTTTCTCTTGCAGGGCTAGGCTCGCCGGCGTTTCGCCGATTGCGCGCCGCCCCCACTCCCCCTAATCCAGGATCAAGAGACGTGGCGCGAGCCAGCGCCGGCGCGCGGGCCACGTGACGTTGACGCCGAATGTGTATCCCGACAACGCGCATCCCCAGGGAGGCCGCCATGCACTTCGCCCTCACCGAGGAGCAGTCAGCGATCCAGGATACCGCGCTCGCCTTCGCGCGCGACGAGATCGCACCACATGCACTGCGGTGGGACGAGACCAGCCACTTCCCCGTCGATGTCATCCGCCAGACGGCTGCACTGGGCATGGGCACGATCTATGTGCCGGCGGAGCACGGCGGCTCCGGCCTCACCCGGTTCGACGGCGCGCTGATCTTCGAGGCGCTGTCCTACGGCTGCCCGGCGATCGCCGCCTACATCTCGATCCACAACATGGTCGCCTGGATGCTCGGCCGCTACGGCACGCCCGAGCAGGTCGCGGCGTTCATGCCCAAGCTCGCCACGATGGAATGGCTGTCGAGCTATGGCCTCACCGAGCCGGGCGCGGGCTCCGACGCCGCCGCACTCTCCACCCGCGCCGAACGCCGCGGCGACCATTACGTGCTCAACGGCGTCAAGCAGTTCATCTCCGGCGCGGGCGCCACGGACCTGTACTTCATCTTCGCCCGCACGGGCGCGCCAGGCCCCGGCGGCATCTCCGCCTTCGTGTTGACGCGCGACATGACCGGCCTCTCGTTCGGCGCGCCCGAACGCAAGATGGGCTGGAACGCTCAACCGACCGCACAGGTCATCATGGAGAACGTGAAGGTCCCAGCCGCCAACATGATCGGCGGGGAGGGCATGGGCTTCCGGATGGCGATGTCGGGCCTCGACGGCGGCCGCATCAATATCGGCGCCTGCTCGCTCGGCGCGGCCTGGAGCGCGCTCGACAAGGCGCGCGGCTACGCCGTCGAGCGCACGGCGTTCGGCAAACCGATCGGCGAGTTCCAGGCGCTGCAGTTCAAGCTCGCGGACATGGCGACCTCGCTCGAAGCCGCTCGATTGATGATCTATCGCGCCGCCGACGCGCTCGACCGCGACGACCCCCAGGCCACGATGTACGCCGCGATGGCCAAGCGCTACGCCACCGACGCCGGCTCCACGATCGCCAACGAGGCACTGCAGATCCACGGCGGCTACGGCTATCTCAAGGACTACGGCGTCGAAAAGATCGTGCGCGATCTGCGCGTGCATCAGATCCTGGAAGGCACCAACGAGATCATGCGCGTCGTCATCGCCCGCCGCCTCGCCGGCGGCAATCGCGGGTGACGCCCTACGCTTCGCGCGTCCCGTTGATCACGCCGAGACTGTCACAGGTTCGCGCGGGCCGATCGTCTGTTGCGCCGCCGCCTTCACGGCCTGCCAGTGCATGAGCCGGATCGTGCCGTCCCAATCCTCAACCAGCGCCGAGCGCGTATCCACCCAGTCGCCGCAATTGTAGTAGGAAACCCCATTGATCCTGCGGTTGGCGGCATGGTGGATATGGCCGCAGATAATGCCATCGACACCGCGTCGCTGCGCCTCGGCGGAAGCGACGTCCTCGAAGCGGTCGATGTATTTCACGGCCTGTTTGACCTGCATCTTCAGGTGCTGGGAGAGCGACCAGTAGTCGAGCCCGGCCATGCGGCGCACGCGGTTGAGAGCGGTGTTGGCCGCTGCTGCCACGTCGTAGGAGTGATCGCCGATCGCGCCCATCCAGCGGCCGATCTTCACGGCGCCGTCGAAACTGTCGCCGTGGATAACCAGAATCTGCCGGCCATCGCCAGTTTCGTGGATCGTCTCGTTCAGCACCTCGATCCCGCCGAAATGCGCACCGATGTACCCGCGCAGCGCTTCGTCGTGATTGCCGGGCACATAAACGATGCGCGATCCCTTTCGGACCTTGCGCAGTAGTTTTTGCACGACGTCGTTGTGGCTTTGGGGCCAGTAGCCGCCGCGCTTCAGCCCCCAGAAGTCGACGATGTCACCGACGAGATAGATCGTTTCGGCGTCGTGCTCGCGCAGGAATTCCAAGAAGTCGTCGGCACGGCACGCCCGCGTGCCCAGATGAACATCGGAGACGAACATCGCTCTGTAGTGGGGCCTTGTCATGAGAGTGTCTCCGATTGGCATTTTCGAATGCGTGAGCAATCCTCCAACAGATTCATTTTGCAGTGGTGTGAATGCCCCAATGGCACAGTTAATGCGGCGGCCACGGCACAACGTGATCGCCGGTCCTGGGCTCGCCCGTTTTCACGCGGGTGTCACAATAATTTAGCGTCGCAAGGAGCATGAACGGCCCGCATCGATCAGCGACGTGGCTCGGCTTTATGTGCAAGGGATCAAGTGTGGCCCCGGCGTAACCGCAGCGTGCTTGCGCGGAGAAGGCGGGCTACGATACTGGCGCCAAACAGCCGCATTCTGTGACTGCAGGGGCCGGCTGTCGCCTTCGCCATTCGCACCGGGGAAAACCGATGGATCGCAACACATCGCGCGCGCGCCAATTCGAGGAGGCGGAGAACACACCCACCAATCCAACCGCGAATGCCACCATGGGCGACCTCATCGCCGCGCGGTTGTCGCGCCGCGATCTCGTCGGCGGATTGTTGGCCGTATCGGCGATTGCGACGGCGCTCCCGTTTGGCGCGCTGACTACCACCACGCCGGCCATGGCACAGGATAACCGCACCACGCCATCATTCGACTTCAAGGAGGTCGCCGCGGGCGCCAACGACAAGCATCACGTCGCCGAAGGCTACGACGCCGACGTGCTGATCCGCTGGGGCGACAAGGTCGTCACCGATGCGCCCGCGTTCGATCCCCACAAGCAGACACCGGCCGCGCAGGCCAAGCAGTTCGGCTACAACAACGATTTCTTGGGTTACATCCCGCTGAACGGCTCATCCGAACACGGCCTGCTCGTCGTGAACCACGAGTACACCAACGAGGAGCTCATGTTCCCCGGCGTCGGCCGCCAGGACACCACCGGCTTCGCGATGATGACCCGCGCGCTTGCCGACATCGAGATGATGGCGCACGGCGGCGCGGTGATCGAGGTTCGCAAAACCGGCGGCAAATGGTCGGTCGTGACCGAGAGCCGGTATAACCGTCGCATCACGGCCGAAACCGACATGCGCATTTCAGGCCCCGCGGCCGGCCACGAACTGATGCGGACCAACGCCGATCCGACGGGATCGTGGGTGCGCGGCATGATCAACAACTGCGCCGGCGGCGTCACGCCATGGGGCACGTGGCTGACCTGCGAGGAGAATTTCAACGGCTGCTTCTGGGGCAAGGCCGATGGCCAGCCTGACGAGAAAGCCTTGAAGCGCTACGGCGTGCCCGGCAACTGGTTTAACTGGGGCCAGTATCACGACCGCTTCAACATGGCCAAGGAACCACATGAGCCCAATCGCTTCGGCTGGATTGTCGAGATCGATCCGCTCGACCCCGCATCGGTTCCCGTCAAACGCACCGCGCTGGGCCGCTTCAAGCACGAAGGTGCCGGCAACATCGTCAACAAGGACGGGCGTTTCGTCGTCTACTCCGGCGACGACCAGCGCTTCGACTACGTCTACAAGTTCGTCACGTCAGGCCTCGTCGACCGCACCGACCGCGCCAGCAACCGCGACCTGCTCGACCACGGCACGCTGTATGTCGCAAAGTTCGACGCCGACGGCACCGGCGAATGGCTGCCGCTGGTTCACGGGGAGGGCAAGCTCACCGCTGCCGCGGGTTTCAAGGATCAGGGCCAGGTGCTCGTCCACACGCGCCTTGCCGCCGATGCGCTCGGCGCCACCAAGATGGATCGGCCCGAGGACATCGAGGTCAATGACAAGACCAACAAGGTCTACGTCATGCTGACCAACAACGCCGCGCGCACGGCGGATCAGGTCGACGCCGCAAATCCCCGCGCCGCAAACAGGTTCGGCCACATCATCGAGATCATGCCGGACGGCGGCGACCACGCCGCGACCAGATTCCGTTGGGAGATCCTGCTCAAGTGTGGCGATCCCAGCGTGGCCGCGGTCGGCGCAACCTTCAACTCCGCGACCACCAAGAGCGGTTGGTTCGGCATGCCCGACAACGCCATGATCGATGCTGGCGGCCGTCTCTGGATCGCCACCGACGGCAACAACGAGCGCGTCACCGGCCGCACGGACGGCTTATGGGCACTGGAGACGGAAGGCGCGGCGCGCGGCACGTCAAAGCTGTTCTACAGTTGCCCGACCGGCGCGGAGTTGTGCGGTCCCGCCATGACGCCGGACATGACGACGCTGTTCGTTGCCGTCCAGCATCCCGGCGAGAGCGAAGACCCGAAGGTCGTGGCGACGTTCGACAAGCCGTCCACGCGCTGGCCGGATTTCCAGCCCGACATGCCACCCCGCCCTTCCGTCGTCGCGATCACCCGGCGCGGCGGCGGCCGCATCGGCTGACCCCGCCGCTCAACTTTTGCGGTCGCCCCACAGCAGGGGCGCAAGCATCACCGCCGCGGCCATTCCTGCAAGTTGGGCGACAATGAAAGCCGGGACACTGGCTGGTGCAATACCGGCGAACGTATCGGACAACGCGCGCGCCACGCTCACCGCCGGATTGGCGAAAGAAGTCGAGGCCGTGAACCAATATGCTGCGGTAATATAGAGCCCGACAGCATAGGGGGTCGCGGACGGCGCGCGCGCCACTGTGCCGAAGATCGTCAACAAAAGCCCGAACGTCGCGATGAATTCAGCGAACCATTGTCCCGAGCCGGTGCGCGTTGTGGCCGATATCTGCAGCATCGGCAGCTCGAACATCGCATGCGCGGCCCATACGCCGATCACCGCGCCGGCGGCCTGGGCCGCAATATACGCCGCGACGTCCTGACCCGGCATTTCCCCGCGCCAGGCGAACGCCAGTGTAACCGCCGGATTGAAGTGCGCGCCGGAAACGGGGCCCAGAACGAGGATCAATACGACCAGGATCGCCCCCGTCGGCAACGTGTTGCCGAGTAACGCCAAAGCGACATTGCCGCCGGCGAGCTTGACGCCCATGATGCCCGAGCCGATCACGGTCGCGAGCAGGAACGCCGAGCCCAGACCTTCTGCCAGCAGGCGGCGTGACAATGGCTCTCGCATCGTTCGTTCAGTCCCCGTTTTCCATTGTTGCTCCGGCCATGCGTCCAATCCCGGCGAGGCGGCGGGCCAAATCATCCGGTGGCAGAGCATTGATGGGCAATGCCAGAAAGGCCTGGATACGCTCACGCAACTGAAGCCATGCCATCTCGAACGCTTGCCGCTTCGCCTCGTCCGTCCCCTCTACGGCTGCCGGATCGGCGATGCCCCAATGGGCGGAGAGCGGCCGTCCCGGCCAATAAGGGCAGGTCTCTCCCGCAGCGTTGTCGCAAACCGTGAAGATGAAATCCATGTGCGGGGCGCCCGGCCCTGCGAGCTCGTTCCAGCTCTTGGAACGCAGGCCATCCGTCGGGCAGCCGTGCGCCGCGAGCGTTTCGAGCGCGAACGGATTGACGACACCCTTGGGCTGGCTGCCCGCCGAGTAGGCATGGAAGCGACCGGCGCCGAGGTGATGCAGCAGGCCCTCCGCCAGCACGGAGCGCGCCGTGTTTCCCGTGCATAGAAAGAGAACGTTCAGAATTGGACGGCTCATGATCTGATAATCCCGCGTGTTGGCAAGCGTGAGGCGCCGGTGAATCCGCCTCGTCCCCCGCCACGTGTAGGGATCGGCCGCTTATGCAGTGTAGCGGAACACAGATGACGCCGATATGACAGCCGGATCGATGTGGCATCGGGCCATTGCACGGGGCAACTCTATCATGCGCACTTCCCTCACGACGCTGGTGTTGGGCTCGGCAATGCTCATGGCAAACGTCGAGAACGACGCCGAGGCGCAGACAACGGTGCGCACCATCAAGATCAACTATCCCTGCGCGGTTCGCCACCAGCGCGATCGTGGAGAGCCTGGCTCGGGCATCTGGCTTTAAACCTTGGGATTGAGCCGGTCGGCGTCGCATCGAAAAGTGACAGAACAGGAGGCAGGAATGGGCAGGCTCGACGGACGCGTCGCAATCGTGACAGGCGGCGCCAAAGGCATCGGCAAGGTTTATTGCGAGGGGCTCGCGGCGGAGGGCGCGCGGGTGTGCGTGGCCGACATTGCCGACGGCAGCGAGGTCGCCGCGGCGATTGCCGCCAAGTACGGGGCCGACCGCGGCTTCGCGGTTACGTTCGACGTAAGCAGCGAGCGCGACGTTGAGGGGCTCGTCGCCAGCGTCGTCGCGCGTTATGGCAAAATCGACGTTCTCGTCAACAATGCCGCGGTTTTTTCGACGCTGCAGCCCACCGAGCCGTGGGAGATCGACGTCGCATTGTGGGACCGCGTAATGGCGGTCAACGTGCGGGGACCATTTCTCATGGTGAAACACGCCGCACCACACATGATCACCGCAAAATATGGGAAAATCATCAATATCGCCTCGGGCACCGCCTATCGCGGCATCCCGCATATGGCGCACTACGTGACCTCGAAAGGCGCGATGCTCGGCTTTACGCGCGCTCTGTCGCGAGATCTCGGGAAGCATGGTATACGTGTCAATACGCTGGCGCCTGGCCTTATCATGAGCGACAGCATAATGGCGAATACCGAGCACATCGACGAGATGCGCGACGCCGTGATCGCCGCTCGATCGATCAAGCGCGACGGCCACCCCGAGGATCTTATCGGAGCGTTGGTCTTTCTTGCTTCCGGCGAAAGTGATTTCGTGGCCGGGCAAACGCTTGCGGTGTGCGGCGGCACGACCTCGACGTGAGGTCGAGGCCGGATCGGCGCAGCCTCGGCGCGGGGGCGCTGGACCGTCAGCGCGGCGGACCAGCCTGACTTAAGCGCTCGTAGTGCAATTTCAATGCGGCCGATATTCTCCGCCGCTTTTTTTATTGGGTAATATAGGTAGCGCCGAAGCCGCATACCTATCCCCTTGCCTCAGGTCCCTCAAATTCAGCGCAATTGCATGGTCTACCGGCGACAACCAGGAGTTGGCGCCATGACACAGCATAAGTCGGATGATCTGTGGCGGGATTTTCCCAAGACCGCCGCCGAGTTCGAGGC
>CAMDPA010000274.1 GCA_945903565.1 Devosia equisanguinis
TGCTGCGCATTGAGAGGATCACGGATTACCGGACATATCGTGTGCTACTGGAACCGGACAACTCGTGTGCTACCGACATCGCGACACTGGCATCTTGCCGTCCGTTGCAACTCGATGCAGTCTCGATGCAGCAGATCGCAAGGGGACGCATGACATGGCCGAGATCGTCGCCGCATTCGGCGTGCCGCACACGCCGAACTTTCCCGCGCTGGTGAAGCGGCAGGGGCCCACTTGCGAGACGGCGCTGCTCTATGCGGAGGTGGCGCGGCACCTGGAAGCGGTCGCGCCAGATCTGCTCGTCGTGTTCGACAGCGACCACCTCAACACGTTCTTCCTCGACAACCTGCCGACGTTTGCGGTGGGCATCGCAGAGAAGGTGGTGGGCCCCAACGATCAAACGGCGATGCCCACCTACACGGTGCCGGTCGATGGCACGTTCGCCACGCATCTATTTGCCCGAGGCGTGCATTCCGGCTTCGATTTATCGTTGTTGCAGGACTTCACGATCGACCACTCGATCCTGGTGCCGCTGCACTTTCTCACGCCGCGGATGAACATTCCGATCGTGCCGATTTTCGTGAATGGCCTGGTCGAGCCGCTGCCGCTGGCCAAACGCTGCCATTCGCTGGGTCAGATGGTGCGCGATACGATCGAAGGGTGGCCGGCGAAGCTGCGCGTCGCGGTGCTTGCGAGCGGCAGCTTTTCGTTGGAGATCGGCGGGCCACGACTGAAGCCGGGCGGTCGTTCGGGCACGCCGGATCCGGGATGGTCGAAGCGCGTGCAGAGCCATATGGAGCAAGGGCGCGTCAACGATCTGCTCAACGAGGCGACCAGCGAGCGCATGCTGGCCGCGGGCAACATCGGCGGCGAGCTGTTGAACTGGGTGTCGATGCTCGGCGTGATCGGCGATCGCAAGCCGCGCTTCATGCAGCCGCAGCTTGCGCAGGGCCATGCCTATGCGGCGTGGCGGTGGGATTGAGACGCTTCGGGAAATCAAGCCTTGCCGGGGCACGCGCCTTCGATCTTGTGGAGGCTGGCGGTGTCTGTGCGGCCCTGCTGCTCGGCAACTTGCGAGAGCGTGACGATGCCCAGCGTCAGGCCTGGTTGGGGCTGGGCGTGCAGGAATGTCGTGGTGCCCGGCTTCATGTCGAGCGAGGCCTTGTCGCTGCCGCCGAATAGATTGACGTTTAGCGCCATGTTGTTGACGGCGACTTCATGCTTGCCCGGCGGCAGATCGCAGACGACGAAGCCGTTGGGCTGACTGCCGGCCACACGCTGGCCGTTGATCATGTAGTCGGGTTGCACCGCAAAGCCCATCGCGGACGAACGGTAGATCACGAGCCGCGCCGTGCTCGGATTGATACTGCCAGTCAGCACCTCGTTGCCGAGCGGTCCCGAGCCAGCGCAGCCCGCCAATATGACCGCAAGTCCAATTGCTGCAATGCCACCGCGCATGCCTGTTACCCTTGCCCCGAATCACGCGCACATGGTGTCGGTAGCGGGTCATGTATCGCTTGCCAATTTGGCGGCCTCTACTTGGTGGTGGATACTTTGCGCCGCACGCGCTTCCCGGATGCGCCGGTGGCACAAAGAGCCGCGTTGGCCGCGGTCGTCTGGTTGCTATAGTGATGCTTGATACCGGTTTGCTACAGGCGTCCGGTTCGGTGACGCTCATCCCGTGCGAGGAAACCCCATGCAGTTGTTCACGTTCTGGCGTTCGATGGCGACGTTCCGCGTGCGCATTGCGATGAACATCAAGGGGCTCGAGGCCGAGCCGATCTACGTCGACCTGCTGAAGGGCCATCAGGCACGGCCCGAATTCCGCGACGTCAATCCGTCGATGGCGGTGCCGGCGCTGGTGGATGACGATGGCCGGGTGTTCACCCAGTCGACGGCGATCATCGAATATCTCGACGAGCGTTATCCCTCGCCGCCGTTGTTGCCGACCGATCCGGCCGGGCGGGCCCGGGTGCGGGCCTTGGCGCAGATCACGGTGGCGGACAGCCATCCGCTCAGCGTGCCGCGCGTCCGCAAGTATCTCGGGCAGGAATTGCATGCGAGCGAGCAGCAGATCGTCGGCTGGGCGCGCGTTTGGCAGAGCGCGGGCCTCGATGCGTACGAGAAGCTACTTTCGAGCGATGCGGCGACCGGCGCGTTCTGCCACGGCGATACGCCTGGGCTGGCCGACATCTGCCTCGTCAGCCATGCGACAGGCGCGCAGTTTTACGGCGGCACGATCGACGGGCATCCGACCGTGAAGCGCATCTTCGAACAGTGCATGGCCGACGAGCGGTTTTCAAAGGCGCATCCGAAACGTCAGCCGGACGCGCCTCCGAGCGTGTAAACCGGGGTCAGACCCGCCGGGTCTGACCCCGCCAGCTGCTATTTTGGCGGTTCGAGCGCCTTCTTCGCCCGTGTGACGACGTCGGGTGAGGACGCGTACATCTGGCGCACGACCGTCTCGACTTGCGCACCATCCATCGGCTCGATGTTCATCTCCTGCTTTATTGCCTCGGCCAGGAAGGCAGGATCGCTCATCGTCTTCATGAAGGCGTCTCGCAGCTTTTTGACGCGATCGGCGGGAACGGCGTTGGCGACGAAGAACATGCGGCTGAAGATCTGCTGAGCAACGATGAGATCGGCGACCAGGCGATCCGTGGCTGGCACGTGTGTGTTGAAATCCGGCACGCCGAGCGCGGTCAGCTCCTTGTCGGGTTTCACGCCGAACTGGATCAGCAGGTTTATCTTCTTGTCACGGATCCAGTCCGGCCGGGCGGCCTTGATCGTCGACCAGTCGAACGCGCACAGGCCTTCGACCTCGCCGCGCTCCACCGCGAGAAGCATATCCGCGCCGCCCTTATAGCCCGAGATGAGCTGGAACTGCGCTTTTGCGAGCGTGTTGGCCATCAGCGCGTAGTCGCGCGATGAGCCGCCGGCCTGGGAGGCGGCCACGATCAACTTGTTCTTGAGCACGTCCTCGTAGGTCTTGACCTTGGAGGTGTGGAACGACAGGCAGATGCGCGGGCCGGTTTCCGCCGTGCCGAGATAGTTGAACTTCGTCGGGTCGAAGCGCGGCTTCTTCTCGTCGAGCAGGGGCGCCATGATCGCGCCGGGGAAGACCGAGCCCAAGGCCGTGCCATCCTTGGGCGCCTGGACCTCGATGTATTCCGCGGCGGTGTAACTGCCTGCGCCCGGCATGTTCTGTACGATGATGGTGGGTTGGCCGGGGATATGGCGCTGATAGTGCCGGGAGATCAGGCGCACGTAGGCATCGAGCCCCGCGCCGGAGGTGCCACCGGTAACGATGGTGATCCGCTTGCCTTCGTAGAACTCCTGAGCATTTGCCGTCGTGTGCGACCCGGCAAATGCAAGCAGAGCGACAAGTGTAGCGAACAACGGTCGCCCTGCAGGTGTGTCGCCTATGCTCTTCATCGTGGCATTCTCCCATTCGAACCGGGTGGACCCTACCTCGGCCTTGGTTGGCCTTCCAGCACGCACAAGCATAGAATAGGACTGTGCGACAACCGGCAGCGGCACTTCCGTCGCCGACGAACGGTCACCGGAGTTTCATGCGTAAGCTCGTGAAGGATGCCAAACCGGCCAAGCGTGGCGCATCGGCAGCGCCGCCAAAGACGCGTGCGGACAAGGGCGTCGCGGCACGCGAGGCCCGTCGCATCGCCGTACTCGACCGCGCCACGGCATTGCTCGTCTCGCTCGCGCAATCGCCGCGGCCGGCGACACTCAACGAGGTGGCGAACCAGACCCGGCTTTCAAAGGCGACGGCCTTCCGCATCCTCGCAACGCTGACCGAGCAGGGCTTCGTGGAGCAAGACGCTGCGACCTCCAGCTACCGGCTCGGCATCGCACCATTGCGCCTGGCGACGGCCGTGCTCGACGGCATCGACGTTCACGCCGTGGCCAAGCCCATCATGCGCGGGGTATGCGACATGCTCAATGAGACCGTGGTGCTGAGCGTACGCGACGGCGACCATCGCATCAACGTCGATGCTGTCGAGTGTACCAACGCGATCGGTTCCTCGCGGCGGATCGGCGAGCCGCGCCCCTTGCATTCGGGTGGAGCGAGCCGCGCGCTGCTGGCAGCCATGCCCGATGCCGAAATCGAGGCGTATCTCAAGCGTCAACGCCTCGGCCGCGGACAAGGCAACAAACCGGGTTATGCCGAAACGCTGTGGAAGGACATCCGCAAGGCGCGGCGTACACGGCTGGTCTCGATGGTGGCGGAGACCTCGCCAGAATCGCACGCCGTTGCGACGACGATCGCAGGGCCCGATGGGATGCCGATCGCCGCGTTGCATGTTGCGATTCCTCGTGCCCGCTTCTCGGCCGGCGTCGAAGCGCGTTGCGGCCAGGCATTGCTGCGTGCTGCGGGCGAGATCGCGCGGGAGGTCGTGGCGAAGCGATCTGCCGCTCCCGGCACGGCGGCGGTGCGACGGTAGTATTCCGACCAAGCAGCAGGAGGGTGCCATGGGCCAGCTCGTCGACGGAAAGTGGACCAACGACAAGGTTCTCACCAACCACGATGATAAGGGGCTCTACTACAAGCGCCCGTCGGTGTTCCGTGATCGCATCACGGCAGATGGCTCGTCGGAGTTTCCGACCGAGACGGGGCGCTATCATCTGTATTGCGCGGTTGCGTGTCCGTGGGCGCATCGCGCGGTGCTGTTTCGCGTGCTCAAGAAGCTTGCGCCGCATATCGCGCTTTGGAACACGTTCCAGGAAGTGAACGACCAGGGTGGCAAGGGCGAGGGCTGGTCGTTCGGGGCGGAAGGGCATGTGGTGCCGGGCGTGGGGCGGAAGGTGCGTTGGCTGCACGAGCTCTACACCATCGCCGATCCCGGCTGCACGACGCGCGTTACCGTGCCGACGCTGTGGGACTCCAAGACCAAGCGGATCGTGAACAACGAGTCCTCGGAGATCATTCGCAACTTCAACGACGCGTTCGGCGCGATCACGGGTTCGACGACGGACTACTATCCCGAACATCTGCGCGGCGCGATCGACGAGACCAACGCGTTCGTGCTGAAGGGCATCAACAATGCCGTGAACGGCTGTGGGTATTCGATCACGCAGGAAGCCTACGACGAGTCCGTCAAGCTGCTGTTCGCCTCGCTCGACACGCTGGAGGAGCGGCTGGCGCGGCAGCGGTATCTGTGCGGCGACGTGCAGACCGAAGCGGATTGGCGGCTGTTTCCGAGCCTCGTCCGGTTCGATGCGCTCTACTACGTCGGGTACAAGTGCAACGTGCGCCGGCTGGAGGACTATCCGAACCTGTCGAACTATCTGCGCGAGCTGTATCAGACGCCGGGCATTGCCGAGGCGTGCGACATCACCACGATGAAGCGAGGCGTTTACAGCAAGGCAGGCCCGGTCGGCGCGAATAGCATCATCCCAGCTGGGCCGATCGTAGATCACGCGCGACCACATGATCGCGCGCGGTTCGCGGTGAAGGCGGCGTGAACAGATGAAGCAACCGGGCATGACGCAAGGCCACGACGAACTCGACCACCGCTTTCTGCAACGCGCCATCGGATTGGCGCACATTCAGGCGCTGGCGGGGAAAGGTGGACCGTTCGGCGCGGTGATCGTGCGCGAGGGGCGCATCATCGCCGAGGGGTGCAATGAGGTAACCTCGACCAACGATCCCACGGCGCATGCGGAGGTCGTCGCGATCCGCCAGGCGTGTCAGGCCGTCGGGCATTTCGCGCTGACTGGGGCGACGATCTATTCGAGTTGCGAGCCGTGTCCGATGTGCCTTGCCGCGATCTATTGGGCGCGGCTCGACAGGCTGGTGTTCGCGAATACGCGGCTGGAGGCGGCCGCGATCGGCTTCGACGATGCGCTGATCTATTCGCAGGTGCCCAAGGCGATCGGCGAGCGGTCGCTGCCGACGCTGCATCTGCCGTTGCCCGAAGGCGCGGCGGCGTTCGCGGCATGGGCCGCGAAGGTGGATAAGGTGGCGTACTAACGGTGCAATCAATCCACCGCCGCCGTCACCATGATCTCGATCAACGTCGAGGGCGAACTCAACTCGGCGCCGACACACGCGCGCACCGGAGGATTGGCCGCGTCGATCCAGCTTGACCAGACAGCGTTCATCTCTTCCTTCTTCGACATGTCGGAAAGATAAACGATGGCTGAAAGCAGCTTCGATTTGCTCGTTTTCGCGTCGGCGAGGTGCTTGTCGATCTTGGCCAGGATCTGGCGCGTTTGATCGGCGATGCCGGCGGACTTGTCGTCCGCCACGATGCCAGAGAGGTAGGCCACGCCGCCATGGATGACGACGCGAGCGTTGATGGCGTTGCCGCCGAACCGGGTGATTGCCATGACGTGCTCCACATTTTGCTGTTGTTCATTCACGCCGGTGGCATCGTCAGCTCGCGGAAGCGCGCCATAACGTCCACAGGGACGTCGCCGCTGCGGGCCCAGTATGGCAGCAACGCGCCGCGCAGCCGCGGTTTTAGCAACTGGGATCGCAGCATTTGGCCAACGCCGCTGATCGTGTGGCCGTCGCCAAGGTCGGCCACGCCACGCTCGAACGCCATGTAGGCGGCCAAGCGACGTCTCACGTCAAGCGGCAGGCCCACTTCTCCGTCGGCGCTGTATTTGGCCTCGAGTTGCCGCGTACTCTCGGCGACGATCTGCGCATTGGCGAGCCCCGACGGTGCGATTACCGCGCCAGGATAGTCGGCAACCTCGACACGGCCGCCCGCCAGGGCGAACCGCAAGAGCCAGTCGTAGTCCTCCAACCGCCGCAATCGTTCGTCGAAGAGCCCTACCCGGGCAAATGCCGAGCGGTGCAGCAGCAAAGTGGTACCTGGCGCGATCCAGCAGCCGCTGGCGAATTCCAACATGTTCTGGCCGGCAATCGGCAGCCTGTATTCGAGACGACTGCTCATGCGATTGGGATAGTAGAAGCCGCACGCGATGCCCAGCAGCGCCTTGTCGGTGCCCTTCGAAACAGCCGTCACGAGCGCCAGCTGACGTGCGAGCTTGTGTGGTTGCCAGATGTCGTCGGAGTCCAAAAACGCGACCCACTCGCCGTGGCACGCCTCGATGCCGCGATTGCGGGCCGCTGCGGGGCCGCCGTTGCGGTCGAGCCGCACGATGCGGGTTTGCGCCAGCGCGCCAACAGAGACGGCTCCACAATTTCGGACGGTGCGATGAGTGGAATCTCTGCCTGACAGCGCGCACGGTTGTGCGTGCGAATCAGGAGCCAGAATGACGAAGCGAACACGCCGGAACCACTCACCGGACTTCAAGGCCAAAGTGGCCCTTG
>CAMDPA010000275.1 GCA_945903565.1 Devosia equisanguinis
GACGGCCCGCACCCTGAGATCTTTCGAGTATCCCTTCGCCATCGCGATCCCCGCCGTTGCTGCCGGTGGAATCCGAATCTGATTTGCGCGTCCGAGGGAATCCCCTGTAACTGTTTTGATTCACATCAAGTGGAAAGCGCTCTAGCGCACCAAGTTGCTTCGATCGTCCCGCCGCCTTCGCGCCGCCCAGTGTCGCCAGCCCGATCGCCTCCGCCGCCGTCGGCAGTTCAGGGCCCGGATCGGAAATACCGCACAGCATGCAATAGAGCTTCATGACCTGCAGGATGCTCTGCGCATCGCTGCAACTGCAGTTGTCGCAGCCGAGCGAGAGCGGAATGCCGGCTTCGCGATAGGCGGTGAGCGGCGCTACACCGCTCCTGAGGCGAAGGTTGCTCAGCATGTTCAGCACGACACCGGTTCCGGTTGCCTTGATACGCTCGATCTCGTCCGCGTCCGGCCACACGCCGTGCGCAATCGTGACGTGCGGGCCGACGAGGCCCGCTGCCTCCATATAGGCGATTGCCGAGCCGCCGAAGTCCGCCAGCCTCTCCTTCGCAAACAGCCGCTGCAGACGCGTTTCATAGACGTGCGTGTAGACCGGCAGCTTTCGTTCGCGGGCAAATCCGGCAACGCTCTTCAAAAGCGGAAACGAGCACCGCTGCGGCGCCGAAGGGCTGATGGCCCAGATCAAGCGGCCGTCTTTGTCGCCGATGCGGTCGATCTGATCGCCGACGAAGGCGAGCTGTGCCTGACCGTCGCCTGCCTGTGTGCCGATCGTCGCATGGTGCTCGGCTGGCACCATCTCGTCGGCCCACAAAATGGTATCGAGCTGCGACTTGTCACGCACGGTGATGGACAGCACCACACGCACGCCGACGCTGGCGTAGGCGTCCACGATCGCGTCGACATACTCCGGCTGGAACGGCGCAAGGTTCGCAAAATCCTGAATGGTCGTGATGCCGTTGCGCACGCACTCCACTGCGCCGAGCAGGGTGCGCAGCCGCACCTCCTCGAGCGGACGGTGCGAGCCGATCGGCCCCGCGATCATGCCCCACCGCTCCAGCGACAGGCCCTCGAACATGCCTTTGGCCAGCACATCGTGCGAGTGATAGTGGCCGTTGACGAAGCCCGGCACGAGCACATGCCCGGCGAGATCGATCGTCTGGTGTGCAGCGCTCGACAGCCCCTCGCCGATGGCCGCAATTTTCCCTTCGCGCACCAGCACGTCGGCGACCGGCGGCATATCGGTGTCGCCATCGTGGCGGTAGACCCGCGCGCCACTCAGCACGAAGCTATCGGTCATTGCGTCAGTCTCCGCGCCGGGGTGCTTGAACATTGAGCATGGTATAGGCCAATCTTCGAACAGGCTGTGTCGCATAAGGCTTTGCCAACATAGCGCCGCTCTCTGTAAACGTATTCCAAACTTGAAGACCGACGGAGAGCAATTATGAGCGTTTGGCATCGAGCAGCCGCGGCCAACCTGGCAGCTGCCATCGTAGCACCACTGGTGACGCACCCCGCCGAAGCGCAAAGCTGGCCCACGCGGCACGTGACGATGGTGGTGCCGTTCGCCGCAGGAAGCGCTTCCGATGCGGTCGGTCGCGTGATCGCGGCGCGCGCTTCGGAAGTTCTTGGCCAGCAGGTGGTGGTGGAGAATGTCGCCGGCGCGGGCGGCTCCGTTGGCTCGCTTCGGGTCGTGCGCGCGCAGCCCGACGGTTACACCTTCCTGTTCGGCTCCTCCGATACGCTGACGCAGTACCAGTCCCTCTACAGGACACCCCAATACGACGGCGCCAAGGACTACGCGCCTGTCGCCCTTGTCGGCGAGATGCCGATGGTGATGGTGCTGCGCAAAGAAATCCCCGCGAAGGACCTGACGGAGCTCACGGCCATTGCCAAGTCGGATGCGAAGAAAATGCAGTTCGGCTCGTCGGGCCTGGGCTCGTCGTCGCACCTGACCTGCTCGCAGGTGACGCTTGCGATGGACGCACCGGTCGCGCACGTGACCTATCGCGGCTCCGGCCCCGCGCTGCAGGACATGCTGGCCGGGCATATCGACTACTTCTGCGCGCTCGCCGCTTCCGCAATGCCGCTGATCTCGAACAATCAGGTCAAGGCGATCGCCGTGCTCGGTGGCCAACGCTCGTCGTTCCTACCCGAAGTGCCGACCGCTCAGGAGCAGGGCTTCAAGAACATCGAGGCCGACGCCTGGATGGCGGCCGTGTTCCCGAAAGGCACGCCGGCCGACATCGTGGCCAAGCTCAACGCCGCGCTTTCGACGACACTCGACACCCCGGTGGTGGTCGAACGGCTGAAGACGATGGCCGTCGTGGGTCCCGCCAAGGATCGCCGCTCCTCGGATTATCTGCAGAAGTACATCGAGACCGAAATCGCCAAGTGGGCTGCGATCATCAAGGCGAGCGGAGTCGTGCTCAATTGACCGGCGGGGCGCGAAAACCCGCAGTGATCGGCCATCCCGTCAAGCGGATCGAGGATCGCGCGTTGCTCGAAGGCAGCGCGCGTTTCGTCGATGATCTCGATGCCCCCGATGCCCTCCATGCCGCTTTCGTGCGCAGCCCCCATGCGCATGCGCTGATCCACGGCATCGATGGTTCAGCCGCCCGCGTGCTGCCGGGCGTACACGCCGTTCTGACGTTGGCCGACCTGAAGCCGGTCCTGACCTCCGAACGGCTGCCCCTGCAGTTCCGCATGGCGCAACTGCCGCCGGACGTAACGCCGTTCGTGCTGGCCAAGGACGAGGTCGCCTACGCCGGCGAGACGGTCGCCGTGGTGCTCGCCACCTCGCGCTATGTTGCGGAGGACAGTGCCCAACTCGTCGCCGTCGACTACGAGCCGTTGCCCGCCATTTCAGATTGCCGCGCCGCCTTGCAACCCGGCGCGGCCCTATCCAGACGCGCGCGCAAAACCAACCTGCTGCTCACACTGAAGCAGTCCTACGGCGATATCGATGCCGCGTTCGCGAATGCATCGCACCGGGCCAGCATCAACCTCAAGCAGCATCGCGGCTGCGCGCACTCGATCGAAGGCCGCGGTGCGCTTGCATCCTACGACGCCAACGAAGACCGCCTGACGCTGTGGTCCTCGACACAGCTTGCGCACGAGCTTCGCGCCTTCATCATGCGCCTGCTGCGGCTCGACGAAAACCAGATGCGCGTGGTGGCGCCCGAGGTCGGCGGCGGCTTCGGCGCGAAGTTCGTGATGTACCCGGAGGAGGTCGTGGTGGCCGCCGCGGCGATGCTCACCAAGCGCCCCGTGAAATGGATCGAGGACCGGCGCGAGCACTTCCTCGCCGCGGTGCAAGAGCGCGATCAGTATTGGGATCTGGAAGTCGCGTTCGAAGCCGACGGGCAGTTGCGCGGCGTGCGCGGACACATGATCCACGACAACGGCGCGTACACCCCGCAAGGCACCAACCTGCCCTATAACGCTTCGACCGCGTTACCGGGCCCCTATCTGTTGCCGGCCTATCATCTCGAAGTGTCCGTGGTCGAAACCAACAAGATCTCGACCATGCCGGTGCGTGGCGCGGGCTACCCCGAAGGCGCGTTCGCGATGGAACGCATCCTCGACCAGATCGCCGCCGAAACCGGCATCGACCGCGCGGACGTTCGTCGCCGCAACCTCGTCAAGCCCGAGCAGTTACCGTATGTGACACCGCTCAAGACGCGCGCGGGAACACCAGTCACGCTCGACAGCGGCGACTTTCCCGCCTGCCTCGATCAGGCGCTTGCCGCCATCGACTACGCCGGTTTTCCAGAGCGCCAGCGCGCGGCACGCGAGAGCGGACGCCTGCTCGGCATCGGCATCGGCATCGGCACGAAAGGCACGGGCCGTGGCCCCTTCGAGTCCGGCATCGTGCGCATTGGCCGTTCGGGCCGCATCTCCGTCTACACCGGCGCGATGCCGATGGGGCAAGGCATCAAGACCGCGTTGGCGCAAATCTGTGCCGACGAGCTTGGCGTCACCGCCGCCGACGTGAGCGTAATTGCAGGCGACACCAACGTCATCCCCTACGGTCTCGGCGGGTTCGCCAGCCGGCAAACCGTGACGGCCGGCTCCGCGGTTCACCTCGCAGCGGTCGCGGTGCGCAAGCAGGCGCTGAAGATCGCGTCGCATCTTCTGGAGACGACGCCGGAAGACCTCGTCCTGCGCGACGGCCGCGTGGAGGTCGCCGGCGCGCCGGGCAGCGGAATGGCCCTCGTCGAGATCGCGGAGGCCGTGTCAGGCGTGCCGGGCTATGCGATGCCTGGCAATTTCGAGCCGGGCCTGGAGAGCACGCAGAGTTTCTTGCCGAGCGCACTGACCTACGGCTTCGGCTGTCACACCGTCGAGGTCGAGATCGATCCGGACACGATGGGCGTGCGCTTCGTGCGCTATGTCGTCGTAAACGACAGCGGGCGCATCATCAATCCGATGATCGTCACCGGACAGATCGTCGGCGGCACCGTGCACGGCATCGGCAACGCGCTGCTGGAATGGATGGCATATGGCGATGACGCCCAACCGCTTTCCACGTCGCTCGCCGAGTATCTGCTGCCGACCGCCACCGACGTGCCGAACATCGAAGTTATCCTTGCGGAATACCCCTCGCCGCTCAATCCGCTGGGCGTAAAGGGCGTCGGCGAGGCCGGCTGCGTGCCTTCGACCGCGGCCGTTGTGTCAGCGGTCGAGAATGCGCTGGCGGGCTTTGGTATCCGCATCTGGGAATATCCGATGACGCCGTCGCGCTTGTTCGCGTTGCTGTCGGCGGCGCGGTCGAACCCGGGATCAAGCTTCGGCGGGTAAACCGTCGATGTAGCTGTTGGTTACGGCGATGCAGGCTTCCAGGCTGGCGATGCTCTGGCTGCGCTGCGGCTCGGCTGGGCCATCGCGCTCGGCCACTTCCGCGATGCGGGCAACCTCCCAAGCACCAACCGCGCGCGCGGAACCCTTCAGCGTGTGGGCCGCGATGTGCCAGGCCTTTTCGGTAGTCGCAGCAGCGAGTTCGGCCAGCGTGAGCGGCGCCTGCCCGGCAAACAACTGCAACACTTCGATTTCGAGCGCACGATTGCCGAGGGTGTAGCGCCCGAGATGGCGGTGATCGATCGGCGCGGCGCCGGTATCCACGCTGGAGGATTCCACGCCGCCATTCGCTCTGCCGCTGCCGTCTGCCATGGAATGTGCTCGTACCGGATCTATGTTTCAGCGGCACGTTATGACAAAGCGGTTGATAACCCCTTGCCGCCTGCCGTCAGCGCTGCCCAATTGTGCGCCGGACTGATAGAAAGCTCTGTGAATTAACGATTTCTGAACCTTTCTTTTGCCTTAAAGGAGCCCTTAACTGTGGGGCTAGGGTCGCGTGGTGCGTCTACCGGTGTCTTTTCCCGGGCAGACGTGACGCACGAGACCCAGGGCGGCGATCAGGTCAGAGTTCGAGGACGTGTAAGGGCGCGAGGCGGTGCGGGTCGTTCATCCGATCCGGCCTTGCGGCGGACCTTCGATGCTGGCTTCAGGGCGCTGCCCAAGGGAGTGTGAGCGGGCGTATGGCGCAGGACCAGACGAAAAAGAACGACGGCCCCGACTTGATCGCCGAGTTCCGTCGTGTGGCAGCTACAGCTGACTTCGACGCACCCGCGCCGGAGCCTAGCCCCGCCGCTGGCACCCGGCCACCGCCACTTCCGTTCGCGCCGACCGGCCCCCCGCAAGGCGCCGCTGCCCTCGCGGCTGCATTTGCCCAGAACGCCCCCATCCCAACGCTGCCTCCCGCCGCGCCGCTGCAGCCAAACCTGCAGCCGGCCGCCGACTTGCGCGATGGCGACATCCCCTTTGCGGCCGCAACGCCATTGCCACCGGCCGCGGCGCTACGCCCATCCCCCGTTCGCCAACCACCGCCCGCAGAAGAACCGGCTGATCTTCAAGACTTGGAAGGCAACGAGCCGCCGGCCGCCGCGAAAACCGGCGACCAACGCCGCCCCGCCCAGCGCCGCGCGGCTATGCCTTCGCGCGACCAGATCGCGGCCAACGACGATGCCCCCTCGATTGGCGGCCTGATCTACGCGCTCAACCAGAAGCCTTCCAACCGTCCCTTCAATATTGCCGGCATTGCCAGCGCGATATGGGCCGGACTGACGCTCGCCCTCACCACCTACTTCTTTGGTGGCGAGCTCCTGGCGGGCGCCAGCGTCGTCAATATTATTGCGCGCCCCGAGATGCTCGCCGCGGTGGCCACGCTGTTTGGCCCGATCGGCGTGATGTACGCCCTTGCCCTGATCATGTACCGCGCGGAGGAGATGCGCCTGCGCTCCAGCGCGATGACCGAAGTCGCGGTCCGTCTCGCCGAACCGGACCGCATGGCGGAGCAGTCGGTCGCCTCGCTCGGCCAGGCGGTGCGCCGCCAAGTCTCGTTCATGAACGACGCCGTGTCGCGTGCGCTGGGTCGTGCCGGCGAACTCGAAGCGCTCGTCCACAACGAAGTATCGGCTCTGGAGCGGTCCTACGCCGACAACGAGCGCAAGATCCGCGGCCTGATCCAGGAGTTGAGCGGCGAGCGCAGTGCGCTGGAAAACACATCGGATCGCATGTCGGGCACGCTGCGCGCGCTCAGCGGCGAAGTTCCCGAATTGATCGAGAAGCTTTCGTCGCAGCAGATCAAGCTCGCCAAGATCATCGAAGGCGCGGGCCAGAACCTGATTCAGCTCGAAGGCGCCATGGCGACGCAGACGGGCGCGCTGGAGCACGTCGTCGGCGAACGGACCGAGCGGCTGCAGGCCGTTCTGGGGGAATACACCGAGGCGCTGTCCAGCTCGCTCGACCAGCGCATGGAGCTGATCGGCACCTCGATTGCCTCGCGCACCGGCGACCTGCAGGTCGTGTTCGAGGAATACACCCGCGCGCTCGATACGACGCTCGGCAATCGCGCCGATGCCCTCAACACGCAGATGTCCGGCCAATTGACCGTGATGGATACGCGGCTCGGCGAGCGCACCCAGGCTCTCGACCAGGCCTTCAACGATCGCCTGCTGATGTTCGACGACGCCATCTCGCGCTCCACGAGCGCCATTGACCAGAGCATCGGCGACAAGACCATCGCGCTAACGTCGGCGCTCGATCATCACGCCAAATCGCTCGGCGAGACCCTGTCGCGGCAGTCGCTCGAACTCGACGAAAGCCTGATGCAGGGCATCGGTGCGGTTCGCCGTACCAGCGAGAACATCACGCGACAGTCGATCAAGGCGCTCGAAGGGCTCGCGAGCCAATCCGAGCTGCTCAAGAACGTTTCGGAGAACCTGCTCGGCCA
>CAMDPA010000276.1 GCA_945903565.1 Devosia equisanguinis
GCCCCAGATCTCCAGATCGAGGTGCGGGAAATGCACCGCGGCTTCATGCGTGATGCCGAGAATGTGCAGGCAATCGAGCTTGGCGAAAGCCGGGTGATGGAACACGGCATCCTCCACCGCCGGGTCATGGTTGCCGGGTAGCAGAATGATGGGAAGATCGAATTCGCGCATCGTCGCCGCGGTGTGGGCCAGCAGGGGATCGGGCAATCTGTGACAATCGAATGTATCCCCGGCCAGCACCACGACATCGGCCTTGATCTTGCGCGCTGCGATGAGCACCGCGCGCAGTCCACCGGCTCCATCGCCACCGTAGAGGCGCGCGGCGTAACCATGATCGACGTGAACATCGGAAGCATGAGCGACGATGACTTCGCGGCGTGCTGCAGAACTCTTCCCGTTCATCACCGTGTTGTTCTCTCTACCGTGTCGATGGCATCCAACACGCTACGTAGAGCGGGCTCATCTGCCATGTCGAGCGCAAGATTAGCCCACGTCTAAGGCCAGTGTAAAAGCGCAGTGCGGACGGACCTGTAACCACCTCAGGTTGTCCACGGCAACGCGGCCCCCTCACGCAGCACGGCATCGATTGCCGGTGTGAAGGCGTTGCCGGGGTCATGCAACACGAGACCCGAGAGGAGTTGCAAGGGCGCACGGCTGCCTTTGCGGCCAGCCACCAGAATGCGATGCGCGGGCTCACCTGCGCGGGGGTGGATCGGCAGCACGCGGATGCCGCCGAAGCGCCCCTCCAGCGCATCCAATACCGCCTTCAGCGCATCGGCGCGGTGGATCATCGTCAGCGTGCCGCCAGGGGTCGCCACGCGGGCCAGAAACCGCGCCCATTGTTCCAGGCCATCGGCGGCCATGCCGAATGCGGCGGCGGCAACGGCGTCATCAGGCAGGCGATGGCGGCCCTCTTCCAGGTAGGGCGGATTGGCGAGCAGGTGCTCGAAACTCTCCGGTCGCAGCCCCAAATCTTCGAGGTCGCGGGCCGATCCGCGCAGGTCGGCCTCGACCACGGTAACTCTGTCCGCAAGGCCATTGCGCTGCACGTTCTGGCGCGCCAGTTCGGCGAGCGGAGCGGCGATTTCGACCAGGATGACGCGTATTTCCGGCACGCGGGCCGCCAAGCATAACCCCGCCGTTCCAACGCCCGCTCCAGCGTCCAGAACGCGTGTCGCGCTGTGGGGGGCGATCTCGGCAGCTGCCGCCAGCAGGACCGCGTCGAGGCCCGCGCGAAAGCCCGTCGCGGGCTGCAGCACGTCGAGCTTTCCGCCCAGGAAGATATCCGCCGTCGTCACGATGCCACCAGCCATGCGCCGAGCCCCGCCTCCTCCAGAAGCTGCCGAGCCGCCGCCAGATCGTCCCCGCTCACCAGAAAACGGCGCGGGAACGCTCCGATCGTGCCTTCCAGCGTGCTCATATGCTCGTCGGCAACCATGACGGCGATTCCGGCATCGTCCAGCAGGGAACGGGCGAAACTCGCCACCACCAGGTCGTTGGTCCGCATGATCTCGAGCATGAAACCGCCATCTACGTAGCCAGAGTTCGCAAAAGGTTCGCAAGAGCGTCTTGCGCGGTTTTGCGATAAAATTCTGCTAAAGCAATAGCCTAAGCCGACCATTCGTTGCCCTTCCAACGAAAGTCTGCTTAGGGTCCGCATCCCGATGCGGCGAATTGCCGGACGGGTGCGAAGCAGATAGATGCTTATATCACGTGCAATCGAAACTGATCGAGGAACCACCCGTGGGGGTTGTCGTCCCATTCGAAGAGTCCCGCGAGGCTTCTCTCAAGCCGCTTATGGACCTCGTCGCCGAGGACATGGAAAGCGTCAACCGCATCATCCTGGACAAGGCCGTCTCTGACGTCGACTTGATCCCGGAGCTCGCGCACCATCTGATCGAGTCCGGCGGCAAGCGGCTACGGCCGATGCTGACGATCGCTGCGGCCAAACTCGCCGGTTACAAGGGCGAGGGCCATATCCGCCTCGCCTCGGCGGTCGAGTTCATGCACACGGCAACGTTGCTGCATGATGACGTCGTCGACGACAGCGACTACCGGCGGGGCAAGAAGGCGGCGCGCCTCTTGTGGGGCAATCAGGCGAGCGTGCTGGTCGGCGACTTCCTGCTCGGCCAAGCCTTCCGCATGATGGTCGATGTCGGCTCTCTGCCCGCGCTCAAGATCCTGTCGAATGCCGCCGCCGTGATCGCGGAGGGCGAGGTGATGCAACTCGCGGCCGCCAAGAACATGGCGACCACCGAGGACGCCTACCTCGCCATCATAACCGCCAAGACGGCCACCTTGTTCGCAGCTGCGGCCGAGGTCGGCGGCGCCGTCGCCAATCGTCCCCCCGAGGAGCAGGAGGCGATGAAGTCCTATGGCAAGACACTCGGCATCGCGTTCCAGCTCGTCGACGATGCGCTCGATTACTCCGGCGACAGCGCGCGGCTGGGCAAGTCCGTCGGCGACGACTTCCGGGAGGGCAAGATCACTCTGCCGGTGATCCTTTCTTTCCGGCGTGGCTCGGAGGAAGAGCGCGCGTTCTGGAAACGCACGATGGTCGAAGGCGACATCAAGGATGGCGATCTCGAGAACGCCATCGCGCTGATGCGCAAGCACAAGGCGATCGAGGCCACCCTCGACCGCGCGCGCCACTACGGCGCGATGTCGCGTGATGCCCTCGGCCTGTTCCGTGACTGCCCGCCCAAAAAGGCGATGCTCGACGCCGTGACGTTCTGCATCGCCCGGGCGCATTGAGGCGGGTTGTCCCCGCCTCACCCCGCGCGCTTATGCTGGGAATTTCGCCTTCGCCTGTAATGCGCTCGCCGCATCGCGTGCTTCCTGCACAACCTTACGGTGGTCCATTGCCACGAATTTGCCGGCACGGCGCAAAACGCGGCCATCGACAATCACGGTGTCGACGTTGGTCGGCTGGGCCATCGACACCAGGGCTTCGTAGGGATCGCCGATAGGCGCCATGTTGATGTCCGTCGTGCGCACCAGGATCATATCGGCGCGCTTGCCGGGCGTGAGCGAGCCGGTCTTGTCGGCAATGCCGAGATCGACTGCGCCGTCGAGCGTGGCGAGCTGCACGAGGCGTTTCACGGAGAGCGGCGGCTTGTTGTTGAGCCGGTGCTGGTGCAGCGCGAACAGGATGCGCATGCCGTTGAACGGATCGCAGTTGTAGTTTGTGGTGTGGTCGGTGGACAGGCTGACCTTTACGCCGGCGTCGAGCAATTCGCCGAGCTGGATGACCCCGACCTGTGACGGGCGGCGCGCTTCACCCACGGGTGCGAGCGAGTAGCTGACGGCACGGTTCTTGAGAATCGCGCGCTCTTCCGGTGTCGTGAGCAGCGCGTGGATGAGCTGCACGTCGGGACCAAGCAGGCCTGCGTCCTCGAGCGCCTTGATCGGACTTGGACCAGACGTGTGCAGAGTAATCGGCAGGCCAAGCTTGCGTGCCCCCGTCCAGTCCGCCTTGGTCTGCTCGATCGTGAGCACACCACGCGCCGCGCCTCCGATGCTCATGGCGCCGACGTTGCGCGAGCAGATCCCCATGGTCAGCAGGCCGTCGCCCGATGTCTTGCCCGAAGCTGTCATCCAGGTCTTCTGGACACGGGCCATGCCCCCGAAGTCCATGGGCTGGGTATCGGGCATGCCCTGGGCAGGCCCATATGCGAAGCGGCTACGGATGCCCGTGTCGCGCAAGGCCGAAAGCTCGGCATCGGCGTGCTCGGGGCTGCGGATGTTGTGGGCCCAATTGTGAACCGTGGTCACGCCCGCGCTCATCGCCTCGGCGACGCCAAGCTTGACGCTGCGATAGCTGTCCTGGGGCGCCATATGCTGGCCCAGGCGATTGGAGACCGGGAAATAGCCGAGTTCATTGATGTCGGCGCGCACATACGGCCGGAACATGCTGGTCCACAGATGCCAGTGCGTATCGATGAAGCCGGGCATACAGATCATGCCCTTGCCATCGATAACGGTTGCACCGGGCGCGCTGAGCTTTGCTCCCACGGCGACAATCTCGCCGTTGCGCACATGGACATCACCGGTTGCGAGATCGCCGATTTTGGCGTCCATGCTCAGCACGTTGGCGCCGCGGATGACGAACTCCCGGCGCGGCGGAAGCGCTGCTGGCTTCGATCCCTGTGCGACGACACCACCGGTGGCGGCACCCAGCGCACCAAGCGCGGTTGCTCCCTGGATCATGGCACGGCGGCTTATGCCATCGTGTTTCATGTGCGTTCTCCCTCGCGAGTTGGCTTTTCTGGGGCGCGCCGGCCAAGCGACGGACGCGCCAATTGTACTGCTACCTAGCATATGTCCGCACAGGGGTCACGCACGCCGCATAAATGGCGGGGGTGTTACCTGGGGAACTGACGGGGGCCGGCGCGACTGCGACGTGCACGTTTTGCGCGGAAGCACGAACGCACGAGGACCTGCAATGATTGTCGCTGCTTTGATCGGGGGCCGGATACTACTTACGGCGTGCGTATTGTTGGCGTTCTGTTTACTGGACCGAAGGTGAGTATTCCCTCGGATCAGGAACGCAAGAGCTTCAAAACAGCTTTAGTCCCGGCGGCAGAGGCAGACCGCCGGTCAGCTCCTGCATCTTGCCCTGCATCTGGCTTTCGACCTTCGTCTTGGCATCGGCGGCGGCCGCAACGATGAGATCCTCCACGATTTCCGTCTCGTCCGGTTTCATCAGTGACGGATCGATCCTAAGCCCCTTGAGCTCGCCCTTCCCGTTCAGCGTGACGCGCACCATCCCGCCGCCGGCCTCGCCGCCGATTTCCATCGCGGCCAGCTCTTCCTGCATCTGCTGCATGCGCTCTTGGATCTGCTGCGCCTGCTTCATCATGCCGAACAGGTCTTTCATGGGGGGCTCCTTGGCGTGAGGTGTCTGACCCTCTGGGTCTGACACCCTGTCGCGACATTTGTTACGGTGGCAGAGCACTTATGCCGGTTGCGTTCTGGTGTCAGACCCAAAGGGTCAGACACCTCACTTACTTGCTCTTCTTCAACGGTCGGACAGCCTTGAAGCTGGCCTCGGGAAACGCGTCGAGCACCGCCTTCAACGCAGGGTTCGCCTTCAACCGATCGATCTCTGCGGCTTCGCGTTCGCGCCTGACGACGCCGATCGGCCGCTCGCCAGCTTCCCGCGCCAGCGAGACGATCCAGCGCTTGCCGGTCCATTTGCTGAGCTTGTCGGCGAGATCGCCGCACAGCTCGCGCGGCGCCCCGTCGGCGACGTTGATTTCGATCCGGCCAGGCTCGAAGCGCACGAGGCAAAGATAGTCCTCGATCATCATTTTGAGCTTGATGTCGCGCATTTGGCCGGCCAGCTCGGCGACGTCTTCTATGCTACGGGGATCAGGCGCCTGCGCACGTGCCGCCATGGGTTCGGGCGGAGCATCCTGCATCGGCATGGGGCCGGCTGCGGCCATCGCGGACATGCCGCCACCGGACGACGGCGCTGCGTTGAGCGGCCCGCGTCCTGGTTGTGGCGCAGGTGCAGCGGCCCCGCGCGCGGGGACGGCAACCGCGCCGCCGCCGAGGGCGCGGATCAGGGCATCGGGCGCGGGTAGATCGGCGGTATAAGCGAGGCGGATCAGCACCATCTCGGCGGCGGCCAAGGCATCGGGAGCGCGACTGACTTCCTCGATGCCCTTTAGGAGCAACTGCCAGGCGCGCGCCAGCAGCGGTATTGAAAGTTGGGCAGCCAATGCCGTTGCGCGCTGACGCTCCACCGCCGATAGACCTTCGCCTGCCCCTTCGGCGCCTACAACCTTGATGCGACTGGCCAGATGCACGCAATCCGCGAGGTCGGAGATCACCTGTTCGGGTTCCGCACCGTCCTTGTGCAGGGCTTCCATCGCTAGCAGCGCAGGTCCGGGCTTGCCACCCAGCGCCATCTCGATCAGATCGAAGATTCGGCCACGATCGGCCAGTCCGAGCATCGCGCGCACGCCGTTGCCGGTGACGCGGCCCTGGCCCATCGCGATCGCCTGGTCGAGGATCGACAGGCCGTCGCGGACGGAGCCCTCGGCGGCGCGTGCGATCAGGGCGAGGGCGTCAGGCTCACCCGATGCGCCCTCGGCGGCAGCGATCCGCTCGAAGTGCTTCACCAGCACCAATACGTCCACCCGCCGTAAATCGAAGCGCTGGCAGCGCGACAGCACGGTGACGGGCACCTTGCGGATTTCGGTTGTCGCGAAGATGAACTTCACATGGGCAGGCGGTTCCTCCAGCGTCTTCAGGAGCGCGTTGAAGGCACCCTTCGACAGCATGTGAACCTCGTCGATGATGAACACCTTGTAGCGCGCGAGGATCGGCTTGTAGCGCGCGCTCTCAATGATCTCGCGCATATTGTCGACGCCGGTATTGGAGGCTGCGTCCATCTCGACAACGTCGGCGTGACGGCTCTGGATGATCTCGCGGCAGTGGATCCCGTAGCCGTCGAAATCGACGGTAGGCCGATCGGGCAAGCCGTCCTTGGCGTAGTTCAGCGCGCGGGCCAAAATGCGGGCCGTGGTGGTCTTGCCGACACCGCGAACGCCGGTCAGCATGTAGCCCTGGGCGATGCGATCCGTGGCGAACGCATTTTTGAGCGTCTGCACCATCGCGCCCTGCCCGATCAGGTCCGCGAAGTTCTCTGGCCGGTATTTGCGGGCGAGCACCACATACGGCTTGCCCGCCGCTTGCTCCTCGCCGAACATCACGGACTGGCCTTCGACTGGTCCAGCCGGAAGTTCGTCACCGTTTGTTGGATTCTTGGCCATCTGTAACCCTGCCAGCCCGAAGGCAATCTTCGGCCCGAAGGGCCCGGAAGCAAGGCGACCCGGCGGGAGTCCGCCGCCCCCGCGGAGGGCGCCGGATATCAATCATACCGACGCCTGCGTCGGTGTGATTGATATCCGAACAGCGCCCGTGAGCGCATAAAGAGAGGCTGACGAACGACCCGTGACCTGATCGTTAGGGCTGCTTCCTTCCGGACCTGACCCGGTTGGCGAGGATTACGTCCGCCGCCAGCCTCCGAACGGGAATATGGCGGCAAGGCGCGCTGGAAGCAAGTGCGGCAAGGCCGCGTGTCGGTAGCACACGAGTTGTCCGGTTCCAGTAGCACACGATATGTCCGGTAATCCGTGATCCTCTCAATGCGCAGCATTGGGGGGATTGGATGAGCCGGGCCAAGTGTGACGAGGACCGGAGAATGGAGAAGTTTCTGGACGTTT
>CAMDPA010000277.1 GCA_945903565.1 Devosia equisanguinis
GCTGTCGCCGGTTCGATCCCGGGCAGCAGGAACATGCCAAAGAAAACCAAACCTCCGGCCACTAACGGCCCGTCCCAGCGCATGTTGCGCGTGGGCGAGATGATCCGCCACAAGCTCGCAGAGATGCTCATCCGCGGCGAGATCCACGACGACGATCTGGCAAGCCACGTCATCACCATCCCCGAAGTGCGCATGACGGCGGACCTCAAGGTCGCCATCGCATACGTTATGCCGCTTGGCGGGCAGAACGTGGAGCCGGTGCTCGAGGCGCTGAACCGTCACAAGCGCTTCATCCGCGGTGAGCTGTCGCGCGCCGTGAACCTCAAGTACGCGCCCGACGTCCGCTTCGTATTCGACGCAATGTTCGACGAAGCCGCCCGCATCGACGCGCTGCTCAACAGCCCCAAAGTCAAGGCTGACACCAGGAAATAGGTGTCAGCCCCTCTGGCTGTGACACCCGCAACCGACCTACCAACTAGACCGCGCTCTGGCCGCACCGTTCCGCACGGTGTCAGACCCGGAGGGTCTGACACCAAGGCAAAAATGGCACGACGCAAAAAAGGCAATATCGTCAACGGTTGGATCGTGCTCGACAAGCGGATCGGCATGACGTCGACGCAGTCGGTCGGGGCGGTGCGTCGCATCTTCGATGCGCAGAAGGCTGGCCACGCCGGCACCCTCGATCCGCTGGCGACAGGCATTCTCCCGATCGCGTTGGGCGAGGCGACCAAGACGGTGTCGTATGCCGTCGACGGAGAGAAGGCCTATCGCTTTAGCGTGCGCTGGGGGGCGGAAACCAACACCGACGACGCCGAGGGCACCGTCGCGCGTTCGAGCGAGCAACGCCCGACCATGGCCGACATCGAGGAGATACTTCCGCGCTACATCGGCGACGTCATGCAGACGCCGCCGCAGTTCTCCGCGATCAAGATCGACGGCAACCGCGCCTACGATCTCGCCCGCGAAGGCGAGGTCGTGGTGATCGAGCCACGCCAGGTGCATATCGATGCGCTCCGCATCGTCGACATGCCCGACGACAGCACCACCGTGTTCGAAGCCGAATGCGGCCGCGGCACCTATGTGCGCGCGATCGCCCGCGACATCGGCCGCGAACTCGGCTGCTTCGGCCACGTGATCGCGCTGCGCCGCACGCGCGTCGGCCCCTTCCACGAGGACGACGCCATCACGATGGACGACCTCGAGGCAGCCGGCCAGGCGCAGGACGGCGGGGCAGCACTCGCCGCTGCGCTGCGTTCCGTCGACGCCGCGCTCGAAGGCCTCACGCAACTGCAAGTCAGCCAGCAGGACGGCGGCCGCATCGCGCGCGGGCAGTCGATCCTGATCCGTGGCCGCGATGCGCCGGTCATGACGGGCGAAGCCTACGCCATGTGCCGCGGCCGCCCACTGGCCATCGGCATTCTGGAACAGGGCGAGTTCAAACCGCTGCGCGTGTTTAACTTCGGCTGAGCGCGCGGCGTGCGTTTGAGATAACCTCCGCCGCTGGAGGCGCAAATGCAGTGGAGCGATGAAGGCCTGATCCTGTCGGTGCGTCCGCACGGGGAAACGGCAGCGATCGTGGAGCTGCTGACCGCCACCAACGGGCGACATGCCGGCCTCGTCCACGGTGGCCGCTCGCGGCGCCTGAGGCCGGTGCTACAGCTCGGCAATCACGTCGACGTCACGTGGAAGGCGCGCCTGTCGGAAAACCTCGGCCACATGGCGCTCGAGTTGCGGCGCGGCTATGCCGCAGAGGCGATGGCCGACGCGACCGCGCTCGCGGGCCTGTCCACAATAACAACGATGGCGCGGCTGCTGCCCGAGCGCGAGCCCCATGCCAGCCTCTATGAAGTATCGCTGTTCGTGCTGTCGTTTATCGACGATCCCTCGGTCTGGCCGGCACTGTATGCGCGCTGGGAGCTGGGACTGCTCGAAGGGCTCGGTTTCGGCCTCGATCTCGAAACCTGCGCGTCGACGGGCACGCGCGACAACCTGATCTACGTCTCGCCGCGATCGGGCCGTGCCGTCTCCGCCGAGGCCGGCGAGCCCTACAAGGAGCGGCTGATGACGCTCCCAGGGTTCCTACGCGGCGGCGCTTCGTCGGGCGAGGTGACCGTGGACGACGTTCGCGATGGGCTACGGCTGACCGGGCATTTCCTCGAAGAACGCGTATTGACGCCTGCCGGGCAGACCATGCCGGACGTGCGCGGACGGATGATCGACCTGATCAGCCGGCAAAAGCGGTGAGGATTGGGGGGCTGGTGCTGCCAGTGAGGATTGAACTCACGACCTCTCCATTACCAATGGAGTGCTCTACCACTGAGCTACGGCAGCATACCGCTGGGTTATAGGCCACGGCGGTTAACGCCGGGCGAACGGCCCTCAGATCGCACGTTTCGCCCCCCTCCGCAACCGCACGTGGCGCGATTTTCCCACGGCTGGCATCGAGTCACAGGCGCGGCCGTCCGTGGCTCAAGCGGCGGCTGCCGGCTCCAGTCCCTTGCTTCGATAAACCGCGGCGTGCGCGGGGTTCGCGAGGTGGCTCAACAGCCCCTTTGCGGCCGCCGCCTCAGCCGCGCCCTTGAACACGCCGCCCGCGAATACGACGTCGTCCTGGATATCGGCCGGTAATGGCCCCAGCAGATCGATGCCGGGCACCAGCATCAGCTCGCTCACCTGCTGGACCGCGATCTCGGCGCGCCCGGCCGCTGCCTCGTGTCCCGTGATCCCGCTGGAAATGATCATCGCCTTGGCGTTGACCTCCGTGGCGATGCCCAGCCGCTCGATCAAGCCTGCGAAGAAAATGCCGCTCTGGCCCTTGCGCGAATAGACGACCGACTTTGCCTCCAGCAGCGTGCGCTTGACGGCCGCGGTCGTGGAAATGTCCGGCCGCGGCGCACCGGCTTTTACCGCGAGGCCAACCTGCGAGCGCGCGTAGACGATGCGGAAACCGGGCTCCAGCAGGCCCTCCGCCATCAAGGCATCGATGCCCTCCGTGGTCAGAATGATGCCGTCGCCACGCTCGCCGCCGCGTACGCGCTCGAGCATCAGCACGGTCGGATCGAAGGAGGCGTCGATCGTGGTGCCGGACGTGGCCGCATAGGCGGGCATCACGACATCAAGCACGCCCTTCACGCCCATGGTGCTCAACAGCTTCATTTGCTTATTCCCTCTAGCGACCAGCGCGGCGCAAATAGTAGCCCAGCGCAGCCCAGCCTATTCCAATGACAAACATGAACACGAACAGACCGGCCTCACCGCCGATGCCACGCGCCGGCAACACCTTGAGCCACGCCGCGATCCAGATCAGCGCCGCACCGGCCAACGCGGCCACGAAACCGGCGATCACGAGCTTCTGCGCTTGGTCGGCGGCGCGGCCCATCAGGAACGCCACGACGATCACCGCCGGATTGAGGAGCGCCACGATCAGCAGTGAACCCGGATCGAACGGCTGCAGTCCACTCACTTTGTTCCTGCTTTCTGGCTTGCCGCGTTCGGGTCGAGTGCGGGCGGCGCACTGGCGAGCGCTCCGGGCCGAGTCGGCAGCCCCGTCTTGAGCCAGCCCTTGCCGTTTCGACCGCCGGCCATGCCCTCGGCGACGTCGACGACGTTAGGGAAGCCGGCCTTATTGAGCTCGGCCTGTAGCGTGCTGGAGCGGTTGCCTGTCCGGCAGATCAGGGCGACCGGCTTCGTCGCATCGCCGCCCATCGCAGTCAGAAGTTGCTTCGAGAACGCGCGCGGATCCTGGTTCATGGTGATCGCATGCGCGCTGGTGGGGATGCCCGTTTCCTTCCATTCCTCCGGCGTGCGGATATCGACCAGAACGATTTCGCCCGCGCGCGCTTTCGCGTGCGCTTCGGCAGGGGCCATGACCGGCTGAGCCACGCGAGGCTGTTGACCGACAACGACAGCAGCACCGCCGATCGCCAGTGCAATGCCGACCACCGCAAGGATGTGCAGGCGCTTGAGCGCCATAACGGCTCTACCTTTCATGTCGAACTCCGTTTCAAGGAGCAGACTTGCCCTTCTCGGCCAGCTCGTCCTTGAGCTTTTCTTCTTCGTACTGGATGAACCAGCCGATCATCTGTCGCCATAGAGCCTCCGCGAGTTCCGGTGGCAGCCCCTTGGCTTCGGCGCGGGCGCGCACCTTGTCGAACACCTGCTGATTGCGCCAGGGCACGTTCGCTTCCTGGCCGAGCCCCAGCTTGATCTGCCAGGCGCGCTCCACGTAGCCGAACCGCTCCGCGATCAGATCGATCAACGCGTTGTCGACGCGGTCGATCTCGACGCGAACCTGGGACAGGTCGGCGCAATCCTTGGGTGGTCGTTGCTGCATCGTCACGGCGCTCCGGATTTCATCGCCGCGTGCTTAGCACGGCAGATGCCGGGCGGCCAACGCCGGGCAATCACGCCCCAGTCGCAGCGAGGACAACTCGCTTCCTTTGTGCGCCTGTTGCCTCCGGTTTCCGTGCGGCCGCGCGTCCTTCTTCAGGCATAAAAAGAAGGGGGGGGTGGGGTCTCCCCAAGCGGGGGTGGGCGGCAGCCCGCTCGCGGAGCGAATTGCAACCGAGTTCGACAACGCCACACCGAATCAGTCGCCCTCTTCCGCGATCACCTTCAACTTCGCGAGCCCTTCTTCGAAAGCACCGCCGCACATCTTGTCCACGTCCATGAACAGATGCAGCACTTTGCCAGTCAGCGGCGTTTGCCCGGTCATCGCCCACGTGACATCAGTCGATGCCCCCTTGGGATCGAGGCTGAACTCGATGGCATTGTCCGCTTTCATCGGCCTCCACATGGCCAAGCGCAGCGCGACTTTCGACGGCGAAATCGCTTCGGTGATCTCGATGCGTCCCGCCCCGGACTTCTTACCCTCGAAGGCGAATTGCGCACCGACCCCGCTCGCCGGCCCGCTGTAGCTGCCGTTCATCTGCGGATCACTCAGCGCAAACGGATTCCAGGTGTTCATCGTGCGAAGTTCGTTGATCAGCGGGTAGATCCGTTCCGCCGGCGCATTGATATTCGCCGTCCTCGCCACCCTGAACGTATCGGGCTGCCTGGCGGCATAGATGACCAAAGCCCCGACGCAAACGGCAATTGCCAGCGCGACATAAATCAGGATCTCGATCATGGATTAAGCTCCCGCCTCGATGATCAGTCCGAAGCAATCCTTCTCGCGCGGGTGCAATCCCGCGTCGGCCGATGTCGCCTTCAGGAATACTATAGCGCCGTAGGGCGGAATAGGCCACGTGGCCGTATTCCGCCGGCGCCGCTGCAACGGTGCCATACGCCCAAGTGGGCTATTGCACCTTTCGACGTTCGCGACCTACTGCGACCCCGCCAAGCCCAGGTCCTTGACCACGCCGGACCAGCGCGTCTGCTCGCTCTTCATGTATTTCAACATGTCCTCGATCGAGGCCGGCGGCAGCGGCATCAGGCCGATCGCCGAAACGCGCTTCTGGAAATCGGGGTTACCCGTGATGCGCGCCATCTCCTTGTGCAGCCGCTCCACGATCGGCTTGGGCGTCGCCGACGGCGCCAGCAGCACGTGCCACGACACCGCCTCGAAGCCCGGCATGCCCGCCGCCTCGGAAATCGGCGCGACGTCCGGCAGCGAGGGATGGCGGCCAGCCGACGTGATGGCCAGAGCCTTCACGTTGCCTTCCTTGATGTTCGACATCGCCGCGCCCGTTTCCGACATAGCCGAGGCGACATGGCCGCCCATCACGTCGGTCACGATCTGCGGTGAGTTGCGATAGGGAACGTGATCGGCCTTGAACTTGAAGTCGCGCTTCATGACTTCCATCGCCAGATGCAACAGCGTGCCTGCCCCCGGCGTCGCATAAGTGAGCGGCTTGTCGCCGGCATCCTGGGCCTTCTTGATGTAGTCCTTGACCGTGGCGGTGCCCAACTGCGGGCTCACGATCAGCACGAACGGCGACTTCAGATACAGCGCCAGTGGCACGAAATCCTTCTCGGGGTCGTAGTTGACCTTCTTGTAGAGCGTCTGGTTCACCGCCATCGGCGACGACGTTGAAACAACCAGCGTGTGCCCATCCGGAGCTGCCCGCGCGACGTTCTGAGCCGCTAACATCAGCGCCGCGCCGGGCTGGTTTTCGACGACAACCGCTTTGCCGAGCGACTTCGACAGCTCGTCGGCATAAATCCGCACCACGGAATCCATGCCCGTCCCCGGCGCCAGCGGCACCACGATCGTCACGTTCTTGGTCGGGTAGTCCTGGGCCTGCGTCGCCGCCCCCGGCAACACCAGCGCGAGCGCGGTCGCGACCCGGCTGAGTATGCGTGACATCATCGTCGTCTCTCCCTGTTGACGTCGCTTCTTCGGCCGGCGATTTGCCGGCGCGGGAGCGTTCTCGGCCAACATGCCACGCCACGCGCACGAAGCAAACCGGCCAATGGGCGGATAGCGCGGTTCGTGGTAGTTCTGGTGGTCATGAAACGCCCCCGCATCTATCTCGCCGGCCCCGAGGTGTTCCTGCCCGATCCGATCGAGGCGGGCCGCATCAAGGTTGCCTTGTGCGCCGAGCACGGCCTGGACGGCGTCTACCCGCTCGACGCCTCGCTACCGTTGGCTGGCCTCGCCAAGCCCACCCAGGCCGCGCTGATCTCGCGCAGCAACGAGGACCTGATGCGCTCGTGCGATGCCGCGATCGCCAACCTAACGCCATTCCGCGGCGTCTCCGCCGATGCCGGCACCGCCTTCGAAGTCGGCTTCATGCGCGCGCTAGGGCGGCCAGTGCTCGGCTATACGAACGCGACGGCGACTTACCTTGAACGCTCGCAGACCTACCGCAACGGCGCGCGCCTCCCCTTCGACGGCGACGCCAAAGACATCGCCATCGAAGACTTCGACCTCGCCGAAAACCTCATGATCGAGATCGCCATCCAGGCGAGCGGCAGCCGGCTGGTACGGCACACGCCTGCGCCGGCGCAGGAGATGACGGATCTGGAGGGGTTCCGGGTTTGTCTGGCGGAGGCGCGGAGGTTGCTGGTGGGGTGAATGGTGGCTCACCAATTCGCGCGAACGTCAAACATTCACTGTCGGGTCTCGCGAAAAGCTCTACCCTACCTAGGCTACCGAAATCGGTAGGTCAGATCGAGGAACGAGACCCGACTTGCCAAGAACCTTCGAAAACCTGCCGTTAAGTTCAAAGATGTACGGGAGCTTTACTATGGCCTCTATGATCACGGCTTCATA
>CAMDPA010000278.1 GCA_945903565.1 Devosia equisanguinis
TGGCGGCAGGCCGGGCGCGGGCGGCAGCCCAGCCGACGACATGGGTTTTGGCGATGTCTTCTCCGATCTGTTCGGCGGGCGCGGGCGTCCCCGGCCAGCCGCGGCGGTGCGTGGGCAAGACGTTCGTTACACGCTGGAGGTCGAATTCCTCGAGGCGGTGGCGGGTTCCAAGAAGCGCGTCACCCTGCCGGAAGGCGGCGTGCTCGATCTGGCGGTTCCCGAGGGCGTGGAAGACGGCCAGACGCTGCGGTTGAAGGGCAAGGGCCGGCCCGGTCCGCGCGGCGCCGAGGCCGGCGATGCCATGGTCGAGATCAAGGTTCGCCCGCACAAGGACTTCAAGCGCGAGGGCACCGACATCCTGCTCGACCTCGCGATATCCATCGACGAGGCCGTGCTCGGCACGCGCATCGAAGTGCCGACCGCAACCGGCCGCGTGGCGCTCAACGTTCCCAAGGGCACCAGCTCGGGCACGGTGTTCCGTATACGCGGGAAGGGTGTGCGCAGCATGACGACCGGCGCGACCGGCGATCAGCTCGTCACGATCCGCATCGTGCTCCCCGATACGATCGACGACCAGCTCGCCTACTTCATGTCGGAGTGGCGCCAGAAGAACGCGTACGATCCCAGGAAGTAGGCGTAGGGCGGTCGCGCCGATTTTTGGCGGTCGCTCTTGCTCCTGCGGCGAGTCGAGCTAACTTGGAGCCTTGCAGCCAGGCGGGGCCTTAAATCGTAGTGCGAGGCGCGCGCGAGCATGACAAGAATAGTTGATCCCGAGCATCTCAAGGCTCGGGCACAGTTTGCCGGTGAGGAGGCCGACCGTTGGAAGGCCCATCATGCCCAACAACTAGCGCTACTCCCCGAAGGCACCACAGTCGTTATCGACCTTGCCACGGGTGAGTATGTGACAGGGGGGACATGGCATGCCGCACGGGAGGCCTTTGAGCAGAAGTTTGGATCCGCCAAGAGGTTCAGCCATTCGTTCACCGTTGGCAGGCCGGTCTTTGTCGGGGGTGGCTTGTGGCTAAAGTGATCTGTTCGGTCGATCCGCGCGGTAGGCCACTCGTCCGGATGCAATCAAATGGCGATGATCTCCTGTTGGTCGTTGATACGGGCTTCAATGGTGATTTGATGGTAACCCGACGGGCTGCGTCGGTTCTGGGTGTGGATGCCCAATCCGACGAAGCCGATGTCGAGCTTGGCGACGGTACGACCGCCCGGCTTCTCGAGGGGGCGACGACGATCGATTGGCTCGATGAGAAGCGTCGCGTCCGCGTTTTCATTGCCGATGCGTGGGCGACGGTAGCGGATGGCCCGGATGGCTTGCTCGGAACCAACCTGTTGTCGCCGCATCTGCTACTCATCGATTTTGCCGCGCGAACGGTGGAGATCGAGACCGTCGATTGAGTAGCAAAACCCTATATCCAAACACCCAGCTTTCGTGTCCGTTCGATTGCGAAGCGAGACCCCATGCCCAACTCCCTGTCCAACGCCGACATCATCGACACGCGCTTCCGGGCGGCGTTGCAGCGCATGGCGGAGGCGGGGCGGCTGAAGACCTACGACAAGCCGGCCGACACGCATCTGGAGATCGCGGCGATCATGAAGAAGCTCGACGGCGGGCCGGCACTCATGTTCACCGACCCCACCGGCTTCACGACGCCGGTGCTGGGCAATTTCCTCTCGGCGCAGGCGAATTGCGAGGCCGCGTTCGGCGTTGATTTCCGTGGCATTCGCACGTTCGTCGCGCGTGCGCTGGGCCAGCCGATCCCGCCGCAGATTGTCAAGAAGGCGCCCGCGCAGGAGGTGGTGCTCACCAAGGATTTCGACCTACGCAAACTGCTGCCGGCGCTGCATCACACGAGCGAAGACGCGGGCCGGTTCATCACGGCGGGCATCGTGATCGTGCGCGATCCCGATACGGGCGTGTACAACTCGTCGTATCACCGGCTGCAATTGCTGGGTGCGAACCGAACCGGCCTCAAGCTGGATTTCGGGCGGCATCTACGACTCGCCTGGGAGCGGGCGAAAGTTCTCAAGCAGGACCTGCCTGTCGTGGTCTGCATCGGCACCGATATCGCGCTGCACTACACCGCCGCGACGATGGGCTCGCAGATGCCCGAGCACGCCGACGAGTTGGCCGCTGCCGGTGGACTTGCCGGGCGGCCGATGCCGGTCGTCAAGGCAGTGACACAGGACCTGCTCGTGCCCGCCGAAACCGAAATCGTGCTGGAAGGCCGCCTTCTCGCGGGCGAGACCGTGCGCGAGGGACCGTTCGGGGAGTTTATCGGCTTCATGTCGCCGGAGGACGACGCGCCTGTTCTGGAAGTTACCGCCGTCACGCACCGCAAGAACCCGATCTATCTCGCGATCAACGGCTACGGCCGCGAGACGATCATGCTGCGCAAATATGTTCTGGAGGCGAGCTTGCTCAAGGCGGTCCAGCCGGCGGTTCCGATTGTGCTCGATGCCGAAATGACCGCCGGTGGCCTGCATCGCTTCCACGCGGTGGTGCAGGTGAAGAAGTCGCTGCCCGCGCACGAAGGGCTGCAGCGCAACGCAATCCTGGCCTCGTTCGGCGCGCTCAAGGATCTCGATCTCGTCATCGTCGTCGATGAGGACATCGATATCCGCGATCCCGCCGATGTCGAGTATGCGCTGGCGACCCGCATGGAAGCCTCGCGCGATCTGATCGTGATCCCCGAGGCGCGTGGGCACGAATACGTGCGTGCCGGCCGCGGTGGCATCCGCGCCAAACTCGGCATCGACGCTACGGTGCCGCTCGACGAGAAGGCGCGGTTCCAGCGCATGCGCTTCGAGTCAACGGACGTCGGCCTCGATAACCTCGGCGACGGCATGGCCGCGATCGAACGGCTGCTGAAGGGGTAGCGGTTGACAGCGGCGCCGCATCGCGCGGACACTCGTCCCAATCCAGCTAACACGAAAGATTGGAAGCGCCCATGCAGGACCGCCGCAACTCCACGGCCAACGTCACCTATGACGACTTGCGCGAATGGCTCGCCATCGCCGAGCGCATGGGCGAGGTGCGTCACGTCAAGGGCGCGGACTGGAAAGAGCAGATCGGGCTCGCCGCCGAAGCCGTGCTGCGCCACGAGGACGGCCCGTGCGTGGTGTTCGACGAGGTCGAGGGTTCGCCAAAGGGCTTTCGCCTGCTCATGAACGTGTTCGCGGGAAAACGCCGCAACATGACGTTCGGCCTGCCGGATGGCCTGGACAAGTGGGAGATGAGCGACGCGTACCGGGTCGCCTATCTCGAAAAGCCCACCCAGGTGAAGCACGAGATCGTCCCGACCGGACCGATCTTCGAGAACATCATGGAGGGCGATGACATCGACCTCTACAAGTTCCCGGCCCCGATCTGGCACCCCAACGACGGCGGCCGCTACATCGGCACCGGCACCTATTCGATCACCCGCGACCCCCAGGAGAACTGGCTCAACGCCGGCGCCTATCGCGCGCAGGTGCATTCCAAGAACACCGTGGGCATCTCGATGGCGCTCGGCCATCACGGCACCATGCACCGGCAGAAGTATTGGGACAAAGGCGAGGCGTGCCCGATCGTGATGATCCTGGGCGGCGACCCCCTTCACTTCTTCGCCGGCGGCACTGAAGCCCCCTACGGCATGTTCGAGATCGACATGGTCGGGGGCATGCGCGGACGTCCCACCAAGATGGTGACGGGCAAACACACGGGGCTGCCGTTTCCCGCGCATTGCGAGATCGTGATCGAGGGCTTCATCTCGCCCGACAAGCGTCACCTGGAAGGCCCGTTCGGCGAGTGGACCGGCCACTACAACGGCTCGTCCCAATTGCCGGTCATCGACATCAAGGCGATCTACTACCGCAACGATCCCATTTTGCTCGGTGTACCCCCCATGGGTGGCGGCTCCGACGAAATGGCGCGCTATCGCGCGGTGATGCGCTCGGCGATGATCAAGCAGAACATGACCAACGCGGGCGTGCCCGGCGTTGAGAAGGTGTGGTGCCACGAGGTCGGCGGCAGCCGCATGCTGCACGGCATCGCCATCAAGCAGCGCTATCCCGGCCACGCGATCCAGTCGGGTTTCGTCGCGGCCCAGTGCGGTGGCTCGGCCTATGCGTCGAAGTATGTCGTGGTGGTCGACGAGGACATCGACGTGACCGACCTCGAGCAGTTGATCTGGGCGATGTGCACGCGCACCGATCCCAAGCAGTCCATCCAGTTCATCGAGGGCGCGTGGGATAGCCGCGCCGATCCGCGCCTGGAACCGGAAAAACGCGCGATCCGCGACGTCACGCACTCGGTCGCCGTGATCGACGCCTGCCGCCCCTACAAATGGCGCGACAAGTTCCCACCCAGCAACGCCGCCACGCCCGAGAACGCAAAAAAGGCGAAAGATATGTTCGGGTATTTGATGGAGAAGGGGTGAGGGTTGGGATGGGGGCAGACCCGACCTGCCGGAGGCGGGCAAGCAACAAGGGTCTGACCCCGGCGCGCAGTGGAGGGGAAACCGCGATGAATGGCGTGCGTTACTTAATTCTGCTTCTCGCAGCCCTGTTACCCGCTTCCGCCTACGCCGCCGACCCGGAGGTCGAGGCGTTCTATAAGGGGCGGCAGATTAGGCTGATCACGGGCTCGTCGGCGGGGGCGGGGTTCGATCTCTACGGCCGGATGGTGGCGCGACATCTGACGCGGTTCATTCCGGGCAAGCCGCAGATCATTCCGGGTAACCTGCCAGGTGCTGGCAGCATGCGTGCGGTGCAGTCGCTGCGGGCAGAGGCGAAGGACGGCAGCTACATCGTGCTGTTCAACCCTGGGCAGATCATGGCGACCGTGCTGACGCCCGCGCTGTACGCGAATTTCAAGTTCACGGAGGTTGCGTTTCTGGGCAGTGCGAGCGCGGAAATCCGCACCTGCTTTGCCTGGCACAAGACCGGCGTCAAGACGCTCGCCGACCTGTTGAAGCGCGAGCAGTTCGCGACCGGCCACACCGGCACGGGGGCTGCAACCTATATCGACGCGGCGATCATCAAGAACGTGCTCGGCGCCAAACTCAAGCAGATCACCGGGTATCCCGGCCTCACCGAGCAGCGCGTGGCGGTGGAGCGCGGCGAGCTCGACGGCGACTGCGGTCCCTACGCCAGCATTCCCCCGGATTGGATTAGCGACGGCAAGGCGCATGTGCTGGTGCGCATCTCGAAGGCGTTCGATGCAGCCACCGAGAAATATCCCTGGGTCGGCGCGAGCGCGTCACCCGAGCAGCAGAAGCTGATCGAGCTGGTGTTGTTCTATCACGAAATGTTTCGCCCCTTCATCGTCTCGCGCGAGGTGCCCGCGCCGCGTCTCGCCGCCCTGCGCGATGCCTTCTGGCAGATGGTGCAGGACAAGGAGTTTTCGGAGGACGCGCAGCGCCAGGGCCGCGAGGTCGTATCGCCGATGAAGTGGGACGACGCCGAACGCATCGTCGACGAAGTCTATCGAACGCCGGCCGACGTCGTGGCGAAAGCGGCGGCGATCATTAAGTAGGGCCGAGTTCGCGATCAGGCTGTCATCCCCAAAACGGCAGTCCGAACATTCGATCGCAAGACGAAGGGCTCTGCCCTTCGATCCCGCCAAAGGGCGGTGCCCTTTGGAAACCCTGCCTTGAAGAGCGGGTCCAGGGGCCACGCCCCTGGTCAGGGAGCACGAGGGGATGAAATTCCTCGTATCACCCGCAGGGTGATCTCGGCTTGGTGATCAAGGTCAAGTCGTCCCGATGCGGAAGATGCCAAACGCCGCTCTTGCGTTCACCGATTCTGCGATCGTACTTCGCCGTTGCCGCGCAGATGCGCCGGCCGTGTCGCCAGCCTGATCGGCCCAACAAGGACAGGCTCAGGCGGTAGCGCGGTCTTCGAGCCTGCAGCGCCGGCAACTTTCGGCGGCATGAACCCGCGCTCGGCAATCGGAATGCGCGGTGACGCACCGGGGCGCAGGATCAAGTCGTCCAGCCTGCCGGTTGCCGTTGCCACGCGCGGCTCTTGAGCTGGAACGAACGGCAGCGCGACAGTCGATGCGCCCGAACGTGCCTTGAGTCTAGAAAGCCGGCGCTCGTAGGCTTCGAGCATCGGTTGCCCCTCGTCGCCGCGGTGGTTGACCACCTCCAGTCGCGGCGCCGCTGTTTTAACGATGGTCGCGACCAGGATGCCGGCAAGGTTCTGCAGCGGCTCGGTCGCATCGGACGCGTTCCTGGCGACTTCAATTCCCGGACCCGCGCTGCCCATGTTCGTCGCGTGAACGCTGACGACATCGTGCGGGGCGACCTGCACCACGACGACGAAGCGGCGGCCTTTCGCATCGGTTGCGGACTTGCTCATGTAGAACGGCACGAACACCGTGCCCTTGTGCGAGGCGGCGGTGTCGTAGACGTCGGTGTTCCGCGAGCTATTGTGAAACTCGTGGAAGACGAAATACTGCATGCCTCTGTTCGAGCGCCGGCGGTAGGATTGGCCTTCGCGCAGGCGTGGGCTGTGCGCGACGAGCACGTATTCGGTTGGAGAAACCCATATCCTGCCGGGCTGCAACCATCCGTCCGATGTCAGCTTGGGCAGCGCGATGCTGCACTCCAATCGCTCGCATCCCTTGAAGGCTTGCGGCGAAGGTGCCGAGCCATCGGTTGCCTTCAGCGTCGCCATGGCCGCGTTGAATGCGGCTTGGCCGCGCTCGTTGCGATAGAGCGGCCACCCCTCGACAAGCGTCTGATCGCCTTCACTGCGCGGGTTCTTATTCGCGTCGTCGCGCGGGGCGTCGATGTGTCTATTTTTAATCGGCTCGTGCGCAACAGCTTGCGCGGCGGTCTGCGTCGCGTTGGCGAACACGGCCAACACGCCCGCGAGCGCGACGGCAATTGCTCCCGCACTCACTACGGCTTTGCAGGCATTGAGACCACGACGCGAGAACTGCGTGTCGCGCCGGTCCGAGAATCTCAGGGAGTCCGTTTTTGGCAACGTCGTCTCCTCCTGCGCCAGAGCGGTCGCGCATAGGAGGGCGTCATGCACCGGCATGAGGGCCGAAAGGAGCCGGGAGATTGACGGAAATGGGAACATTTCCCTCCGTCGGGGCCATCCGGGGGCGTGATGGGGTCAGACCCGATACGCGCCAGCCTGAAACCGCTTCCCTATCCGTTTGCGTTCCCGGAAGCCGAGCGGAGCGAGGCTATCCGGGA
>CAMDPA010000279.1 GCA_945903565.1 Devosia equisanguinis
AACCACTGCCCCTCTACTGTCGTCATGGCCGCGTAGGCGGCCACCTACGGCACAATGCAGTGAAGCGACCGCAGCGGCGAGGTAACCAGATGCAAACGCTCACTCTTTTTTTCACAACCTAGGTCTCGCCGAGGCGTGTCGTGGGTGGCCGCCGGCGCGGCCATGACGACAGTAGAGGGGCAGTGGTTGAGGCAGACACTTTCGGATTCGATTCACTTATCTCTGCGGGTCGCCTAAGCATCCAAGACATACCGCTCCATCACAACGGCGAAGGCGGATGGAGCGGGTGAAGGGAATCGAACCCTCGTCATCAGCTTGGAAGGCTGTTGCTCTACCATTGAGCTACACCCGCATCGGGCGGACCATAGGCAACGCCGGATTCGCTGTCAAACGACTTCAAAAGCTTATTTATTTCAGAATGTTGTGCAGTGCTTTCCGTGCCTGCGGCACGGCCGTTGGCGGTGCGGCCGAATTGCCATTGGACCCCAGCGGGCCGGGCGGCGCATGGCTTGAGCGAGGCCGCCCACAGCGCCGCCCAGCCCGTCCCGCCCCGGCCACAACAGTCAACAGAAAATGTCACATAGCTGCCAAAACTTGCCTCCGGCAGGTTCAAGGCCTTAGACTTGGGTGCTAGAAGCGGCTCCTGGATAAGAGCCTCGGCCCGGTTCGGGCTCAGGCCACGGGAAAGCTGCGACCGGAGGAACAAGGCCGAATGGACGCGCGCGTCAAGCAGGAGGGACCGGGTGGGACCGGCAAAGGCATGGCTCCCACCGACATCGCCAATCCCGAGTACTTCCACAAAGTCGTCGATTGCCAGTGGGCCTGTCCCACGCATACGCCGGTGCCGGAATATATCAGGCTGATCGCGCAGGAGCGCTACGCCGCCGCCTATATGCTGAACTGGGAATCGAACGTGTTCCCCGGCATTCTCGGCCGCGTCTGCGATCGCCCGTGCGAACCCGCGTGCCGTCGCGGCCGTGTGCAGGTCGGCACCGAGACGACCGCCAAGGATCCCACGATCAGGAACGCCGAGCCGGTTGCGATCTGCCGCTTGAAGCGCGTCGCCGCCGACAACAAGGGCGAGATCGATGCGTTTTTGCCAGCGGTGCCCGCGACCGGGAACGGCAAGCGCGTCGCGCTGATCGGCGCCGGCCCCGCTTCGCTCACGGTCGCGCGTGACCTGCTGCCGCTGGGCTATCACGTCGTGCTGTTCGAAAAGGACCGCAAGGGCGGCGGCCTGATGCGCACCAACATTCCCTCGTTCCGCTTGCCCGCCGGCGTACTCGACGAGGAAGTCGACCTGATCGTCAACATGGGCGTTGAGGTCCGCTTCGGCCAAGAGATCAAGAGCATGAAGGCTCTTCTCGCCGACGGCTTCGACGCGGTGTTCGTCGGCACCGGCGCCCCACGCGGCAAGGACCTCAACGTCCCCGGCCGCAAGGAAGCCGGCAAGAACATCCACATCGGCATCGACTGGCTGACCTCGGTCGCGTTCGGCCACGTCGAGAAGATCGGCAAGCGCGTCGTCGTGATCGGAGGCGGCAACACCGCGATGGACTGCTGCCGCACCGCGCTGCGGCTTGGCGCTGAGAAGGTCTCCGTCACCGTCCGCTCGCCGCGCAAGGTCATGAAGGCCTCGGACTGGGAATTGAAGGACGCCATCCACGAAGGCATCCCCGTCCTCGACAATCACAACCCCAAGTCGTTCGTGATCAAGGACGGCAAGCTCGCCGGCGTCGTGTTCGAGAAGATGAAGGAAACGGGCGTCGACGGCAAAGGCCGGCCCAAGCTCGAAGCGACCGGCGAAACCGTCACCATCGATTGCGACGACGTGCTGATGGCGATCGGCCAGGACAACGCGTTCCCCTGGATCGAGCGCGATATCGGCCTGGAGTTCGGCGAATGGGATATGCCAAAGGTCGACAAGACGACGTTCATGTCGACCCGCCCCGGGGTGTTCTTCGGCGGCGACGCGGCATGGGGCCCCGAGAACATCATCTGGGCCGTTGCCCACGGCCATCAGGCCGCGATCTCCATCGACAAGCACTGTAAGGGCGAGAACATCCAGGAGCGGATGAAGCCCGGCCACACGCTGGTCAGCCAGAAGATGGGCATCCACGAGTGGTCGTATTCCAACAACTACGCCGCCAACAGCCGCACGCCCATTCCGCACGCGGATCTCGGCGCTTCCATCAAGAACCTCAAGATGGAAGTGGAGCTCGGCTTCGATAAGGCGCGGGCGATGCAGGAGGTGCAGCGTTGCCTGAACTGCGACGTGCAAACCGTGTTCGCGCCCAAGCTGTGCATCGAGTGCGACGCCTGCATGGACATTTGCCCGGTCGACTGCATCAACTTCATCACGAACGCCGACGAGCCGAAGCTGCGCGGCAGCCTGCGTGTCCCCGCGCTCGACGTCGGCCAGGACATCTACGTCTCCGAGCCGCTCAAGACCGGCCGCATCATGGCCAAGGACGAGGACATGTGCCTCCACTGCGGCCTTTGCGCGGAGCGCTGCCCGACAGGCGCGTGGGACATGCAGAAGTTCATCTACGTCGAGAAGCAGGCGGCGAGCGCTTGCCAGAAGCACAACAACGCATATCTGAGCTAGCAGAGGTGTCAGACCCGCTGGGTCTGACACCAATGCGACACGCGTCGAGCCAACCGTGAACAGCACGACCAAGGTAAAGCGCAGTGCTTGGTGTCAGACCCGGAGGGTCTGACACCGCCTGCCAAGCAAGGTGCCAAGGAATGTCCGGTATCAACGATTTCGTCGTCAAGTTCGCAACCGTGAACGGTTCGGGCTCGGCTTCGGCCAATACGATGTTCGCCAAGACGCTGTTTCGGATGGGCATCCACGTCAGCGCGAAGAACATCTTCCCCTCCAACATCCAGGGCCTGCCGACCTGGTACGAAGTCCGGGTGTCGGAGAAGGGCTACATCGCGCGGCGCGCCGGCGTCGACCTGCTCGTCGCGATGAACCCGCAGACCTACCAGGACGACGTGGCCGACGTCGTGCCCGGCGGCTGGCTGCTCTACGACAGCTCCATGCCGCGCGTGTGGGGCCGCACCGACATCACGATCCTGCCGATCCCGATCGCGCAGATGTGCGCCAGGAAGTGGGCCGACCCGCGCCAGCGCCAGCTGTTCAAGAACATGGTCTATATCGGCGCGCTCACCGTGCTGCTCGAGATGGATCTGGAGGTCGTCAGGGTCGTCGTCGCCGATCAGCTCAAGGGCAAGGAGAAGCTCGTCGCCGCCAACATGGAGGCGATCGAACTCGGCCGTGTCTATGCGCGCGAACACTTCGACTGCCCGCTGCCGATCAAGGTCCGCCACGCCGAGGGCGCCAAGGGCAAGATCATGGTGACAGGCAACGAGGCCGCCGGCCTTGGCGCCGTCTATGCCGGCGCGACCGTCTGCGCGTGGTATCCGATCACGCCGTCGACCTCGCTCGCCGAAGGCTACGAGAAGCACGCCAAGCGCCTGCGCACCGACAAGGACGGCAAACGCAACTACGCCATCGTTCAGGCCGAGGACGAGTTGTCCGCGATCGGCATCGCGATTGGCGGCGGCTGGAACGGCGCGCGATCCTTCACGGCGACCTCCGGCCCCGGCGTCTCGCTGATGGGCGAGTTCCTCGGCCTCGCCTACTTCGCCGAGATCCCCGTCGTGCTCTACGACGTGCAGCGCGGCGGCCCTTCGACCGGCATGCCGACCCGCACGCAGCAATCCGACATCACCTCGGCCGCCTACGCCTCGCACGGCGACACCAAGCACGTGCTGCTGTTCCCCGCCGACCCCACCGAATGCTTCTCGATGAGCCGCGACGCGTTCGACCTCGCCGAGAAGCTGCAGACGCCGGTCATCGTGCTGAGCGACCTCGACATCGGCATGAACGACTGGGTGACCGATCCGTTTACCTGGGACGACACCTATACCCACGATCGCGGCAAGGTGCTGGACGCGGCCGCCCTCGACGCCTTCAAGGACGTCAAAGGCAAGGAGTGGGGCCGCTATCTCGACGTCGACGGCGACGCGATCCCCTACCGCACTTTGCCGGGCACGCACCCGACCAAGGGCGCGTTCTTCACCCGCGGCACCAGCCACGACGAGTACGCGCGGTACACCGAGAATGGCGATATCCACGCCCGCGTGATCGACCGCATCCGCGCCAAGTTCGACACCGCCGCGACGCTGGTGCCGAAGGCCGACATCGACATCCGCGACAAGAACGGCAAGATCGGCCTGGTCTACTTCGGCGCCAACCGTCCCGCCGTGATGGAAGCCCAGGACGAGCTCAACGCGAGCGGCTATCGCCTCAACTCCATGCGCCTCAAGGCGTTCCCGTTCGGCCAGGAGGTCAAGGACTTCTGCGCCGCGCACGACACGATCTTCGTGATCGAGCAGAACCGCGACGCGCAGATGCGCTCGCTGCTGATCATCGAGGCCGAAGTCCCTGCCGAGAAACTGATCGCAACGCTCAACTACGACGGCTCACCGCTCACCGCCGAATGGGTGCGCACCGCCATCCTGAAACGCATCGCCCCGGCCAAGGCCGCGGCGGCGGAGTAAAGGTGTCAGACCCTCTGGGTCTGACACCATACGCACCACCTGAACACAGTGTCAGACCCGGAGGGCCTGACACCATCGAGACGGAGCCATGGCAGCCAAGCTTGCACAAGCCGATCAGATGACCGTCGAGGAGTTCCTCGCGTTTGCACAGGCGCGTCCGGAAGGGGAGCGTTGGGAACTCATTGAGGGAATCGCCGTCTTGAGCCCATCACCGACGCAGTGGCATCAAATCATCGCTCTCAACATCGCAACCGCGATTAATGCAGCCAAGTTACGCAAGGATGCTGCGTGGATCGCCATCCTTGGCGTTGGAACACGTGTACCGGTTTCGCCTAATAGTCTCCCCCAACCGGACGTGTTCGTAAAGTCGGGACCAGCCGTCGACAGCCCCGTCACCGACGACGCGCTGATCATCTTCGAGGTTCTCTCGAAGTCGAACACCAAGACCGACCAGGCATGGCGCAAGCGCGTGTATGCGAGCGTGCCAAACTGCCAGCACTACGTCACCCTTGCGACCAAGACGCAGGAAGCAACCCGCTACGACCGCAATGACGGCTGGCAAGGCGAGACGGTCGCCGGGCCGGCTGCGGTCCTCTCGCTGCCCGCTATCGACGTGAAGATCCCCTTCGCCGAAATCTATCGCTGGACCGCCATCGAGTGAGAAATCGGGGCCTGACCCTGCGGGTCTGACCCCCACTTAAAGTTCCCGAGCAAGCCCCGGGGTCAGCCCCGCAGGGTCAGACCCCATCGGAGCCGATACGACATGTCCTACATCTCCAAGCCGATCGCCCACCATCCGGCACTGCCGCGAAACGAACTCGGCCTCACCCGGCGCGAGTACGAAGGCTCGATGTCGACGCTGTGCGCGGGCTGCGGGCACGACTCGATCACCGCCGCGATCATCGAGGCCTGCTACGAGCTGTCGATCCCCGCGCACCGCATCGCCAAGCTCTCCGGCATCGGCTGCTCGTCGAAAGCGCCGACCTATTTCCTCGGCAAGAGCCACGGCTTCAACTCCGTGCATGGCCGCATGCCCTCGGTGACGACCGGCGCCAACATGGCCAACCGGGACCTGGTCTACATCGGCGTTTCCGGCGACGGCGACACCGCCTCGATCGGCTTTGGCCAGTTCGCCCACGTCGTCCGCCGCCGCCTCAACATGACGTATATCGTCATGAACAATGGCTGCTACGGCCTGACCAAAGGCCAGTTCTCGGCGACCAACGACCGCGCCTCGCCGTCCAAGAAGGGTGAGGCCAACCCGTTCGATCCGATTGATCTGTGCCAAACCGCGATCCAGCTCGGTGCCGGCTTCGTCGGCCGCTCGTTCTCCGGCGACAAGCAGCAGCTGATCCCGCTGATCAAGGCCGCGATCGGCTACAACGGCTTCTCGTTCCTCGACGTCATCAGCCCGTGCGTGACGTTCAACAATCACCCGCAATCGACCAAGAGCTTCGACTACGTGCGCGCCCACAACCAGGTGATGGGCCCGCTCGATTTCGTCGACGAAAAGGAAGAGATCACGACCGAGTACGCCGAGGGCACCAGCGCCGCAGTCACGCTGCACGACGGCTCGAAGCTGATGCTGCACAAGCTCGACGGCGGCCACGACCCGCGCGACCCCGACGCCGCGATCAATACGATCCGCCAGAACGCCAAGCGCGGCGAAATCGCCACCGGCCTGCTCTACGTCAACGAGGAGCAAGTCGATCTGCACGACGCGCTCGGCTCCGTCGCGCGCCCGCTCAACGAGGTCCCGATCGCCGAATTGTGCCCCGGTTCCAAGGCACTCGAAGGCATCAATGCGCGGCTGAGGTAGCACGTCACCGTTGTGTCGAGCAGGCGACGGCCGAACCTCCTTCGACTTTGGCACCGTGCATTGATTGCTCTGTTACTTCAGGCTGGGACAAAATCCAGAATGCCCGCGCTTCCCTATGACGCGAGCCGGCAGTCGCTGTTTCACCCCGGCGCTGCCGACGATTTCTTCCAACTCGGCGATTACTCCGGTGACGATGCGCTCTGCGCGGAGATGGCGCGCCTCGCCTACGTCAAGGAAGATGCCCGGTTGGAGCAGTATCTCGCACGAGCAAATTTCCAGAAGGCGCAGGCCATTGGCTATGAGAACAACGGCACGCAAGTCTTTATCGCGACCAAGCGCGACCAGCCACTGACTGTCGTCGCCTTTCGTGGTTCGGAGCCGGAAGATCAATCTGACATTTTCGCCGATGCCGAGTTCATCCTCACCCGCTGGCAGGACGCTTCGGGCCGGTCGCTCGGCGAGGTACATGGTGGGTTCGCCCGCTATTCCGCAGACAACGACATTTTCAATCGCGTGAAAGCGCATCTCGACACACTGCCGCACGATCATCGCGTGCTGATCACAGGACATAGCCTTGGCGCCGCGCTTGCTACGTTGTTGGCAAGCTGGGCTCCTTCCGCGCACCTGTATATGTTCGGATCGCCGCGGGTCGGAAACGGCGCGTTCGCGCAGTCGGTACGCAATAGCGTCGCGGTGCGCTTCGTCAACTGCTGCGATGTGGTGACGCGATTGCCACCCAAGAGAGTTCTCGATTACGCCGACACGGGAAGGCTTGCCTACATCGACCGCAGCGGCGCGCGCCTAG
>CAMDPA010000280.1 GCA_945903565.1 Devosia equisanguinis
CGGCTGTGGCCGGCGACGTAGCGGGCGGCCAGCGGCGCCAGCATTTGAACGAGCGCCACGGCGGCGGCGAGCGCCAGCGCGAAATGTCCCAGTTCGACGATCACGGTGCCGCCCGCTCTTTCGCTTTGTCGTTGGTTTTGACGGGTTGACCGCCTTTGCCGTCGTGCTGCCAGAGCCCCTGCTCCTTGAGCGCCTTGGCGACTTCCGGCGGCATGTAGTTCTCGTCGTGTTTGGCGAGTACGGTGTCGGCGCGGAACAAGCCGCCGGCTTCGATCCGGCCCTCCGTCACGACGCCCTGGCCTTCGCGGAACAGGTCCGGCAACACGCCGCGGTAGGCGACGTCGATCGTCGCCTTGCGGTCGGTGACGGTGAAGCCGACATCGGTGCCGCCGCCGCGCTTGATCGAGCCTTCCAGCACCAAACCGCCAAGACGGATGCGCTGGCCGGGTTGCAACTGCTTGGCCTGCACGTCGCTCGGCGTATGAAAGAACACGATCGTGTCGCGCAGCGCGGACAGCACCAGGAGGCCGGCGATCGTCAGCACCAGCACGCCGCCGCCGATCATGATCCCGCGCCGCTGTTTGCGCGTCATGGCCCGTTCCTCGTTTGCACAATCGGTATCATGACTACTTGTTGCATCATGACTTCAGGCCCAGGCTTTTGGCAAAGGCATTGATTTCGCCCAGCGCTTTGGCGTCGCCGGCAAGTGCTTTGCGGGCCTCGCCCAGGGCGGCCTCGGCCTTGGCGTTTTCGCCGAGCACGGCCCAGGACCGGATCAGACGCTGCCAGCCGTCGGGGTCGCGGGCGTTGGCCTTGAGCTTGGCGGCGAGCCCTTCGACCATCCCAAGGATGACGTCGCGGCGCTGCTGGTCAGGCAGGCCGGAGATCGCCGCGACCTCGGCCGGGCCAGGATTGAGGCCAGCGCCTTGCTGTGGCGCCGGCTTTTCGGGTCCTGCGCGGCGCGCGGCGATGGCGTCGATGCGCTCGCCGATGAACTGCCGCCACGGCGCCCCGATCGGCGCCTCCTCCAGCAGCTTGTGGTAGACGGCGTCCGCTGCATCCAGATCGCCGTCCTGCTCTTTCGCCAGCGCCAGGCCGAAATGCGCTTCGGCACGGTTCGGCTCGAGCTCGAGCAGCCGCACGTAGGCTTTGCGGGCGGTCTCGGTGACGACGCCGTCGTTGGCGAGCACGGTGCTTTCGGCCAGGCCCGACAGCCGCCGTGGGCTTTCGCCAAGCAGGTCGAGCGCGCGCTGGTAGGCGTGGGCTGAATCGCTGAACCGTTCGAACCGGAGATAGACCGGCGCGATCACCTCCCAACCCTGGCCATCGGACGGGTTGGCACGTAGCTGCGCCTCGACACGCGCGACCAGTTCCTCGACATCGGTGTTGGCGGTCGGCGCGCGGGCCAACCGTTCGGCGATCGGGCGGCCTGGCACGCCGGGCGAGCCGAACGCCAGATAGAGCCCAAGCGCGACGGCTGGAATGGCGCAGGCAACGGCGAAGAACGCACGCTCGCTACCGGTTCGCTGTGCCGTGGCGGCAACCGGGGCCGCTCGTGTTGCATCGACCGGACCGGCGGCGGCCAGCAGGCGGCGGGCGATTTCGATGCGGGCGGCTTCGGCTTCGGCTTCGTTGAGCAGGCCGCGCGCCTTGTCGTTCTCGATCTCGGCGAGCTGGTCGCGATAGATGGCGACGTTGGCGTCGGCATCGGTTGCTGCCGGCGCTTGTCCACTCTCGCGCGCGCCGATGACGAGAGGCCGCGTCAGTGCAAGCACGACGCCGGCGGTCAACAAAGCAGCGCAAACCCAGAACACAAGCATGTCGGCTCCAACACGCGGCGGCCTACGCCGGGGGCCGCGATTGCGAGTCCCTCACATACCCTGGGAATAGGGTCGCATAGCGCCCATGGCAAGTGCGCCTGTTGTCCTGGGCGTTAACCAGCGCCGCCCACGGCATCCAGCGCCAGTGCTTCGGCCACGCGGATGCCGTCGACGCCGGCCGAGAGGATGCCGCCGGCATAGCCCGCGCCTTCCCCGGCCGGGTAGAGGCCGCGCGTGTTGAGGCTCTGCAGGTCCTCGCCGCGGCGGATGCGGATGGGGGAGGACGTACGCGTCTCGACGCCGGTCATGACGGCGTCGTGCATGGCGAAGCCCTTGATCTGGCGGTCGAACATCGGCAGCGCCTCGCGGATCGCGGCGACGGCGTAATCGGGCAGGCAGGTGGCGAGGTCGGTCATGGTGACGCCCGGCTTGTAGGACGGGATGACGGCGCCGAGCTTGGTCGACGCGCGGGCCTTCAGGAAATCGCCGACGAGCTGGGCGGGGGCGGCGTAGGTGCCGCCGCCGGCCGCGAACGCGCGCTCTTCCCAGTGGCGCTGGAACGGCAATCCGGCGAGTGGGCCGCCGGGATAGTCCTCCGGCGTGATGGCGACCACGATGCCGGCGTTGGCGTTGCGCTCGTTGCGCGAATACTGGCTCATGCCGTTGGTGACGACGCCGCCGGCTTCGGAGGCTGCCGCCACCACCGTGCCGCCCGGGCACATGCAGAAACTATAGACGGAGCGGCCGTTCTTGGCGTGATGCACGAGCTTGTAGTCGGCCGCGCCGAGGATCGCGTTGCCCGCGAACGTGCCGAAGCGGCAGCGATCGATCAGCGACTGGGGATGCTCGATGCGCACGCCGATCGAGAACGGTTTGGCCTCGATATAGACGCCGCGTGCGTGCAGCATTTCGAAGGTGTCGCGGGCGCTGTGGCCGAGCGCGAGAACCACGTGATCGGCGCGGATGTGCTCGCCGTTTTCGAGCACGACACCGCGCATTCTTCGCGTGCCGTCGGCGGCGATTTCGATGTCGAGATCGGTTACCTTGGACTGGAAGCGGTATTCGCCGCCGAGCGCCTCGATGGTGGCGCGAATGCTCTCCACCATCGTGACCAGCCGGAACGTGCCGATATGCGGCTTGGCGACGAACCCGATCTCCTCGGGCGCGCCCGATTTGACGAACTCCTCCAGCACCTTGCGGCCGAGGATCTTGCTGTCCTTGATGCCGCTGTAGAGCTTGCCGTCCGAGAACGTGCCCGCGCCGCCTTCGCCGAACTGCACGTTCGATGTCGGATCGAGCACCGAGCGCCGCCACAGGCCCCAAGTGTCCTTGGTGCGCTCGCGCACGACCTTGCCGCGCTCGAGCAGGATCGGCCGGAAGCCCATCTGCGCCAGGATCAGCGCCGCGAACAGGCCGCACGGGCCCGCGCCGATCACGAGCGGGCGGGGCGTGTGATTTCCGGGAGCGCGGGCGACGTGCTTGTAGGACGTGTCGGGCGTGGTCGCGATGTTGCGGTCGCCGGCGAGGCGAGCCAGCACGGCGGCCTCGTCCTTCACCTCGATATCGAGGGTGTAGATCAGCGAGATGGCCGAGCGTTTACGCGCGTCCCAGCCGCGCCGGAACACGGTGTAGCCGACGAGTTCGACGGCCACGATGCCGAGCCGCTGCCGGATGGCGGTTTCGAGCGCGTCCGGCGCGTGGTCGAGCGGGAGCTTGAGCTCACTCAGGCGCAGCATGGGTGGGTTCCGGTCGGGATGCGAACTCGCCGCCTTTTCGGCCGATCGACCGGCGATTGCAACCCCAAGATCGTGGTTGGTGGCTTGGGGTCAGACCTCGCGATGCGCGCGCGTCTCCCTCTCCCCGCGAAAGCGTAGCGAAACGGGGAGAGGGCCAATGACCCAAGCAAGGGGTGAGGGGCAGCCGCTTGCGTGACGCCTCGACCAAATGACTTCGCGATTGGCGATCCCGATAGTGCAGATGACGTTGTCTGCTATCGATTGAATTGCGTCGGGGAGGGTGGCCTGTTGCCATGCCATTGCCACATCATCTGAACACTCTCGCCCGCGTAGTCTACCTTCGAGCGAGAGTTTCAATGCGTGCTTTGTGGATGGTTTTGGCGCTCGTCGCCGCATACGTTTGTAGGGCCGAACTTTCCGGGCCGGCGCGCGCCCAGAACCAGCCCGGCTCTGCAGAGCAGCCGAAGTCGCCACTCGAGCAGGCCGATTCGCTGTTGGGGATGGCCGCGAGGCTCATAAACACCGGCAGGTTCCAGGAGGCATTGCCGCTGGCGCGGCGGTCGCTCGAGCTGTCGGAGGCCAATCGCGCCCCCGACGATCCGCAGCTGGCGGTTGCCCTTGATATCATGGGTGTGCTGATGCGCTCCCTCGGCCGCTACGAGGAAGCTGCGTCGCACTATCGGCGCAGCCTTGCGATCCGTGAGAAGGTCTTCGGCACTGCGCATCCCGAGTACGCGTCGTCGTTGGGCTACTTGGCCATCGTCTATGCCGAGCAGGGCCGCGATCGAGAGGCCGAGCCCTTCTACCGGCAGTCGATCTCGATCCGCGAAAGAGCGCTCGGCCCTGATCATCCGGACTTGGCGAACCCGCTCAACGGTCTCGGACTGCTGCTCAGTCGCCAAGCCCGGTCTGAAGAAGCCGAGATCCTCTACAGACGCGCATTCGTGATCTGGGAAAAGGCCCTTGGCCCTGAGCACGACCATCTGATGATCGTGCTCAACAATCTCGCCACGCTCTACCAAAGGCAGGGCCGCTACGCCGATGCGGAGACCCATTATCGGCGCATTCTTGATACCCGTGCCAGAACGTTGGGAGCAGAGCATCCCTCGCTTGCAACGACCCTCAACAATCTCGCTGACTTGTACCGAACCCAAGGGCGCGACGGCGAAGCCGAACCCCTGCTGAAGCGCACGCTCGCCATCCGCGAGAAGACGCTGGGCGCTGACCACCATCTTGTCGGACAATCGCTCGGCAACCTCGCATCCCTGTACGCGGCGCTGGGCCGGCTTGCAGAGGCGGAGACGCTCAACCTTCGCAATCTTGCGATCGCAGAGAAAGCCCTGGGCCCCGATCACACTGCGGTTGCAGTTGTGCTCAACAACCTTGGCGCGCTGTATCGCCGGCTGGCGCGGCATGGTGAAGCCGAGCAGCTGTTTGTCCGTTCCATCTCCATCTACGAGAAGGCACTCGGCCATGAGCATCCCATGGTCGCAACTGTGCTCGAGCAGCTCGCGTTCTCACATCGTGAGCAGGGACAGCATAACCGCGGCGAGCAGCTGCAAATGCGTGCGCTCGCGATCCGCGAGCGGGCTCTCGGGCCGGAGCATCCCGAGCTCGCCATGTCGTTCAACAATTTCGCCTGGCTGGAGCTGGAACGGAGCAATTTCGCAGGGGCTGCGGAACGCTGGGGCCAGGCTGCATCGGTCGTCCAGCGGCGCGCAGCACGTGGTCTTGCCGAGCAGCGGGCAGGTGGCGCATCCGCCGGCGGCGCGAACAACGAGGCGCTTCGCCATAGCTGGTATTTCGCTGGACTGATCAAGGCCAGTTATCGGGCGGCCCAAACGGCAGAGGCGCGAGACAGGGCTGCCCACGCCATGTTCGAGGCGGCCCAGTGGGGGCAGGGTTCCGCAGCAGGGCAGTCTCTGGCGCAGATGGCGGCACGATCCGCGACCGGCTCGCCGGAGCTGGCCCAGATCGTGCGCGAGCGTCAGGACCTCGTCAGCGAATGGACAGCCCACGACCAAAACCTGGTCGCGGCGAGAGCCGGGCCCGCAGCCCAGCGAGACCCCACGGGAGAAGCTGCTCTGTCTTCCCGGCTGCAGGCCATCGAGAAACGTCTGGCCGCGATCGACGCCAGGCTCGCTGCCGATTTTCCAGACTATGCGGCACTGGCAAGACCGAAACCCGCCTCGATCGGGGAGGTTCAAGCCGTGCTGGGCGATGACGAGGCGCTGCTGTTGACGATGGACACCGCCGGGATGGCGCCTATGCCCGAGGAGACGTTCGTGTGGATCGTCACCCGGCGCGAGTCGCGCTGGCTGCGCTCGCCGCTCGGCAGCACGGCGCTGTCGCGCGCCGTTGCAGCGCTGCGCTGCGGGCTGGACGCCACGGCATGGTGGGCCGAGCGCTCGAACTGCAATGCCTTGACGCAAGCCTTTTACTCGGAGGCCGATCACGCCGAAGGCAAGCCGCCGCCGTTCGATCTTGCCCGCGCACATGCACTCTACAAGGATCTTCTGGGCGATGCCCAGGATCTCATCAGGGACAAGCATCTCTTGGTCGTCCCAACCGGTGCGCTGACCAAGCTGCCGCTCCAGGTACTGGTGACATCCTTGCCGCGTGGCGTAGACGCAGGCGAGCGCCAGCGCCGGGTCGGCCGGCTCGGAGTCGAGCTGGACACACCGTCAGAAGCTCAGCGCAAATCGCTCCCGGCCGAGATCCGTGGCGGCTTGCAAGCTCTCGCTGTGGTTCCCGGCGCTCCCGCGGAAGCTGCCGGACTGCGCAAGGGCGACATCGTACTGACCTTCGACGATCGGGAACTCACCGATGCGGACGGTGCTGTGGAGATCGTGCAGAGCACCGGACCTGGGCGGACGCTCAAGATGCAGATCCTGCGCAACGGTGTCCGCATGGAGCTGTCCGCCACACTCGCGGCACTCGATTTGACAGTCTGGATGCCCTATTTTCTCGAGGCGAATATGCCCGAGCCCCCGGCTTGGCTCGCGCGCGGTCATGCGATCACGGTGTTGCCGTCCGTCACCTCGCTCGTCTCCTTGCGTCGCACGGCCAAGCCAAGCGCGGCTCGGAGACCGATGATCGGATTCGGCAATCCGCTGCTGGAGGGCGCACAGAACCACCCGCAATTCGGAGCGCACTTCAAGCGGCTCGCCGAGATGGCCCGCACCGAGACCGGCTGCAGCGACCACAAGCCGGCACAACTTGCGGCGGTGCGCGCCGCGAGCCGGAGCGCAGCAAAGGTCGAGCAAACAGGCGGCCTCGCCGACCTCGTTCAACTGCGGCAGCAGACTCCGTTGCCCGAAACCGCTCAAGAGCTTTGTGCGGTCGCCGCCAGTCTGGGCGCGGACGCAGAAGTAATGCGCATTGGCGCACGGGCAACGGAGCGAGAGGTCAAGCGCCTTTCGGCGAGCGGCGAACTGGCGCGCTATCGCATCTTGCACTTCGCCACGCATGGGCTCCTAGAGCGCTTTCCACTTGATGTGAATCAAAACAGTTACAGGGGATTCCCTCGGACGCGCAAATCAGATTCGGATTCCACCGGCAGCAACGGCGGGGATCGCGATGGCGAAGGGATACTCGAAAGATCTCAGGGTGCGGGCCGTCG
>CAMDPA010000281.1 GCA_945903565.1 Devosia equisanguinis
ATCAAGGTCAGCAAAGCCGAGTTGGCGGCGGTCAAGCTTGTCGGCGATGACTTCCATCCCGAATGGAACTATACAATCAGCCCACGCAGACCGGGGAACTCGTAGCGGTTATTCTGCGATCTGTCCTTAGCCTCAATATCGTGCGTGCCGTGCTCTGTCCCGTGGTCTCCGTTGCGATTTTCCTGAGTGGCGATGCACGTGCCGCCGATCCCCGCCTCCCCGCGACGGTGAAAGCGACCGACGTGCCGGCATCCTATCGCATCGAAAGCAACCACTACGTGACGGCACGCGAAGCCGCCGACGTCGTCGCTAAGCTGCCGAATGTGCTGCTGATCGATGTGCGGACCTATGCGGAGACACTGTTCAACGGCATAGCGACGCCGATGCACCGGCATATTCCGTATGTGATGCTCGACGTCGACCACAGCTACGATGCCGGCAACCAGCGCTATAAGCTCGAACCCAATCCGGATTTCGTGAAGGCCGTCGACAATCTGCTGGCCGAGCACAAGCTGAATCGCGGCGCCACCCTGATCCTGTATTGCTCCGTCGGCGAGCGCAGCGCGCGTGCCGCCAATCTGCTTGGCGGCAGCGGGTTCGCCAACGTCTACTCCATGGTCGACGGCTTTGAGGGCGATGCCACGTCAAAAGCGGGGCCAGGTTGGAAGACGGCGGGGCTGCCGTGGAGCCATCGGATGGCGCCATCGCAAGCCTACAAGAGCCCCAGCATGTGACACGATCAGCGCGGTACTTCCGGCACGATCTCGACGCGTGAAACCTGGTTACCGGACGCCAGGTCAAGCACGGCAATGCCGGAGCCGCTGGCGCTCTCGTAGTGCACCACGAGCCGGTCTCCCGAGAGTGCCACATGCTTCACATGCGCCCCCGGTGGCAGGGCCAGCTTGGCATTGGGCGCAAGGCGGGCGCTGCTGCTCGTCAAAGACGAGCCTTGCTTCCCGCCCGCCGACGCTAGATAGACCATACGACCGATAATGGTGAGCAAGCCCAAGACGATCATGGCGCCCATCACGACAATGGCGATCTTGAGCGCTCGTACGCCCGGCGTATCCGGGGGCAATGCGATCTCTGGCGCGCGGGGCGTAGGCTGGCTCATGACGTGCGGGCTCACAACTGACGGAATATCTTTGAAGGCGGTGGCGGCGTGATCGAGGCTGGAGAAACCGAAGGGGCCCTGGATGGCCCTCTGCGGCTGGTGGCGGAGGCCGCCGATGCAGGAGTCCGGCTCGACCGCTTCCTTGTTGGCCGGGTCGACACCCTGAGCCGTTCGCGGTTGCAGGCGCTGATCCGGGCCGGATGTGTCCGCGGTTCGGCGGGCACGCTAGTGGACCCCGGCTGCAAGGTCAAACCGGGCGATGCCATCGAGATCGAATTGCCGCCGCTGGAAGCAGGCTCGCCCGAGCCCGAGCATATGGATCTGGCGATCGTGTTCGAGGACGCGCATCTGATCGTGATCGACAAGCCGGCGGGCCTCGTCGTTCACCCCGGCGCGGGTCACGCGACGGGCACGCTGGTCAATGCGCTGCTGGGGCACTGCGGCGATAGTCTGCGCGGGATCGGCGGCGTGAAGCGGCCGGGCATCGTGCATCGCCTCGACAAGGATACGTCCGGTCTGCTCGTGGTGGCGAAATCAGACGTGGTGCATCACGGGCTGTCGGAGCAATTCGCCTCGCACGGGGCTGATGGTCGGCTCTCCCGGCGGTATCTGGCCGTGGCGTGGGGCGTACCGTTGCAGTCGCATGGGCGGATCGACGCGCCGCTGGCCCGCAGCCAGTCCAACCGCACCAAGATCGCGGTCGTGCGCGGCGAGGCGGGCCGGCACGCGGTCACCCATTACGATGTTCTCGACACCTTTGATGACCCGCGGGGTAAGCCGTTGGCATCCCTGATCGATTGTCGGCTGGAGACCGGCCGCACGCATCAGATCCGCGTGCATCTCGCCCACATCGGTCACCCACTGCTGGGCGATCAGACCTATGGTTCCCACTTCGCGGCGAGTGCCCGTCGTCTCGACGGGAAGGCGCAAAAAATCCTCGAGGCGCTGGGCCGGCAGGCGTTGCACGCCGCGCATCTGGGCTTCGAGCACCCCGTCACCCACAAACCGATGAGTTTCGACAGCCCGTTGCCGGCGGATCTGGCCGCGCTGGTCGACGCGCTCAGGACGCAGTGACAGGACGCAGTGAGAGGACGCAGTGAGAGGATTACGGGTGCCAGCGGGTTCCAGTGGTCTTACCGCGCTGTGTGCCACGGCGCTTGTCTAGCGCTTCCTTGGCCACGTGGACTTCTTGCGTCGTCAGCTTGATCCACGTCGTCGGCCGCCAAGGCAGCCACGACCAAAATCGGCTATGTGTCGAGGCGAAATCGCCACCGTAGAAATCTTGCCGAAAACGGACCTTGTCGCCTGCATGGATTCTCGCGAAAACGCGTTCAAGTTTCGTCATTACACAGATAAGCTCCTGAGTTTTCAGGTGACTGGGCCTCCCAGGGCATGTTTCGCGAGAGAGTTCTAGGAATAAGTAAGGTTGGGGCGCAATTGTCGATCGGTGTCGTTAGCGGCTAAAGTGCCTCCATCTTCGTGCGGCATCGTCAGGAGATTGCGCCATGCCCCTGCACCCCACCTTCAAGCCGTTCAACTTCCAGCGCTGGATCGGGGACAATCAGCAGTTCCTGAAGCCGCCGGTTGGCAACAAGCAGTTGTTCGACCAGCAGACGGGCATGACTGTCATGATCGTCGGCGGCCCCAACCAGCGGGTCGATTTCCACGATGATCCCGTCGAGGAGTTCTTCTACCAGCTGAAGGGTGACATGGTTGTGAAGATCGCCGATGGCGGGAAGATCTATGACGTGCCGATCCGCGAGGGGGACGTGTTCATGCTGCCACCGCATGTGCGTCATTCGCCACAACGGCCGGTGCCGGGTTCGGTCGGTCTGGTTGTCGAAGGCACGCGGCGGGACGTCGATATCGACGGCTTCGAATGGTTCTGCTTTGCGTGCGGCGAGAAGGTTCACCGCGTCGAGGTGCAAGTGCGCGACATCGTCAAGGACTTGCCGCCGCTGTTCACGGCGTTCTATGGGGACGAGACGAAACGCATATGCAAGTCGTGTGGCGTCGTGCATCCCGGCAAGGAGGCACCGGCGGGTTGGGTTGAGGTCTGAGGCTTCAGGTTTGCGCGAAATGTTGCCCGCGTAACGCTGTAGTTATGGCTCGCCTAGCCAATTCACCTGCTTTCGTGCATAATACATTTACCGGTCAGAGTGCGGATTTCGGCCCCTTCTTGAGGGCTTGCACAGCACGCCGGGGAGTGTGTCATGCGTGTACTTTTCAGAATCTCTGGAATTCTCGTTGTTACGGCGGCGCTGTTAACGTGGATTCTTTTGGCAATGGGTTGGACGGATCTGTTCAATCTGCCCGGTTTCGAGAGCGCGAGGTCGCCGACGACCGAGTCGGGGAACCCGGATCCGAAAACGGCGCAGCCGCGCAGCGCAGAGACGGCACCTGTGCAGCAGCCTAGCCGTGTTGGTATCGCGGAAGTTACGCCTCCAGTGGCACGACCAGAAACCGCACGACCAGAGCTCCTGGCATTACCCGGTCCGCAGAAGCCGCCCGCCGAGAAGTCGGTGGCTGCTGCTCCGCCAGTTGAGGCGCCCGTGGAGCGGGTCACGCCAACGCCGGCTCCAGCTGTTGTGCCGGTGCCCGAGAAGATAACACCGCCGGTGGTTGTGTCTGAACCCGTGCGGCGTAGTCCGGAGCCCGTCGCAGTTCCAGTCGAGCCCAAGCGAGCGCCGGTGGAGGCAGCGCCGGCCCCATCCGTTACCTCATCGACCAAGGCGCTGCCCGCTTCGACCCCAACACCTGCGCCCGTGGTTCAACCAGCAGAAGTCGTCAAGAGCCCACCGGCGAAACGCTTGGTCGAGATGGCGCCTGTGCCGAGCGCGCCGGCTGCGCCTCGTGTGGCCGTTGATGCCCAGCCGCCACCGGCCGCGGCCCAGCCCAAACCTCAGCCCCAACCAGAGCAGCGCGTGGCCGCACCGGCTTCGGCTCCAGCGTCTGGCCCAGCGAAGAGCCAGAAGTGGGTGGCGACGCGGCGTATTGCCGGTTACGGCCCCGATGCGCTGCTCGACCACCTCGACGACCCCCGCAGGGCGAACGACGATCTGCCTTGCGTGGTGTTCGACCGGGTCCAGTTCAAGGTCGGGACGGCGGCGCCGACGCGTGCGGTGTCCGCCGAACTCGATCTGATGGCCAAGAGCCTTGGGGCGGTACCCAATGGCCGCGTCGAGATCGGCAGCCGGATCGGGACGACGCGGATGACATCTGCCAATCAGCGCTTGGCGGCCGAGCGTGCGCGCTTCGTGCGTGATGGTCTTGTGGCGCGCGGCATCCCGGCCGAACGGTTGTGGATGGATACAAGGGCCGCCTACCACGAGCTCGTGGGCGACGACCTCGGGCGTATGGGTATACGGGTCGCGCTGGCCCCCTCTGTCGGCTTGTGCGTGGTGGCGGCTATAGTGTGAGGACGATGTAGTCGTCCTCGACCGACACCGTGAATGTCTCGACTTTGTAGGGCCCTTCCACGAGCTTTGCGCCCGGAGCGACCTCGACGGCGTAGTTCCTCACACGCACCGTTGCAGGGTCGCACCAGGATTTTCCGGTCGCCAGATCGAACTCCCAGGAGTGCCAGGGGCAGCGGATGATCTCGCCCGGCCTGGAGTAGCTGTAGTGTCCTGGCTCGGTGGATTGCAGTAGGCCCACCTGCTTGCCATGGACGAGGCTGCCGCCGGCGTGCGGGCACCGGTTCGATACCGCGAACAAGCGCCCCTCGACGTTGAAGATCACGATCGGCCGTCCTGCGGCCTCGACGAGCTTGCGCGATCCCGGCGGGATTTCAGCCAGCGGCGCCACCACGTGCTGCGCCATCGCTCAACCTCCCTGGCTTTGGGGCGCGAGCGATGCCGCGAGCCGCGGATACGTGGCCAGCGGATTGTCGATCATCAGCTTCTTGTGCAGGCGCTGCGGAATGCCCGGTGGCATCACCGCGTCGCCATCGAACTGCCAATGCGGGAAATCCGACGCATAAAGCAGCAGATCGTCCGAGTGCAGATGCGCGAGCACGCGCTCGACGGCTGCTGCGTCCTCCGGCCCGTCAAGGGGTTGCGCGGTGAGGCGGAAGTGATCGCGCACGATGTCGGGCGGTGGCCGGTCGAGCCACGGCACCTCGGCGCGCACGCCGCGCCAGAACTTCGACAGCCGCCAGAGGAACGCCGGCAGCCACGTCACGCCGGATTCGATCAGCACGACCTTGAGGCCCGGGAACTTCTGGAACACACCCTCGGTGATGAGACTGCCCACCTGGCTCTGAAAACCCAGCGACTGCGCCGAATAGTCCTCGATGTACGTGCTCGGCCATCCCAGCGTCGTGACGGGATGGCGATAGGCCGAGCCCGCATGAATGCCGATCGGCAGTTTATGCCGTTCGGCGGCTGCATAGATCGGCCAAAGCTGCCGCTTGCCGAGGGGAACGTCGCCCATCGCCAGCACGAGCACTTGGACGAACCGCGGATCGCGAGCCCAGTGCTCGATCTCATCCACTGCGCGCTCGACGTTCTGCAGCGGCAGCACGATCGAGGCTCGTAGGCGTGGATCGCGGTCGAGCCATTCCTTTGCCACCCACGTATTGAGCGCCCGGGTGAACGCGACCGCCATGTCCTCGTTGAGGACGAGCTGCACGCCGTAGATGCAGTTGAGGATCGCGTGGCTGGCGCCCCAGCGATCGAGCACCTGGGCCGTCAGTTGCTTGACGTCGGTGGCTGCACGTCCGTCCTTGCCGCGCCAATCCGGACGCGCGCTGATCGGTGCGGACGGCGGATAGCTCTGCGAATCGAGGCTCTGGATTTCCCGCTCGAGCACCGTCTCGCGCCAGTGCGGCTCCAGATACGGCAGCAGCGCGGCCATGCTGGGCACGGTCGGATGCACGTCGCAATCGATGCCTGTGATGCTGGGCGCTGGTTCGGGCAAGCGGTGGTCTCCTTCAATACCGGTGACGCAGAATACATGCATTCGCTGGCGGTGGGAGAGGGCCGATGCATTGAAGGTTGCGACGGCGGTTGGCTGAATCCGGGAAATCCGAATAGACTGACGCGCTGGCATCGGGCCGGCCCACCTCAGGGAGTGCATCATGCGGCAGCAGAACCGGGCGGTGATCCTCGCAGGCATCGCCTTATCCGCGGCGAGCCTTTCAGCAGCGCCGGCCCGCGCCGATGCCATCGATGGCGATTGGTGTAACGGCGCGCTGCATTTTGTGATCGAGGGTGAAAGCATCGTCACGCCCGGCCGCAACAAGGTGCAAGGCCGGAGCACCCGCTACCGCTTTGCCTACGTGGTTCCAGCCAACGAACCCGGTGCTGGCAGCGAGGTGACGATGGTGATGATACGCGGCCAGGAACTCGTGCAACTCAGCCGCGCCGGCCAGACCGGAGAGCCCGAAGTCTGGCGCCGCTGCAAGCCAATCAGCTGATCGATCAATTTTCGCGCTTGACCGCGCTCTCGTGCCAGCGTCGCAGCAGCAGGTGCGAGATCCAGCTCGTGATCAGGAAGATCACGATGCCCGACAGCGAGATCAGCAGCAAGGCCGCGAACATGCGGGGGATCTTGAGCTGGAAGCCGGCTTCCAGGATCGAGTAGGCAAGGCCCGACGCGCTGCCGCCGGTGCCGGCGACGAACTCCGCCACGACCGCGCCGATCAAGGCGAGGCCGCCCGAAATCTTCAAGCCGCCGAGGAAATACGGCAACGATGCCGGCAGCCGGAGATAGCGCAGGGTTTGGCCGCGTGTGGCGCCGTACATCTGGAACAGATTGATCAGGTTATGATCGACCGAGTTGAGCCCCAGGATCGTGTTCGATAAGATCGGGAAGAACGCCACGATCCATGCGCAGATGAACAGCGACAGCGGAATGTTGTTGTTGGTCCAGATGATGATCAGCGGCGCGATCGCCACGATCGGCGTCACCTGCAGGATCACGGCGTAGGGAAACAGGCTCATCTCGAGCCACTTCGATTGCGTGAACAGCACAGACAGCAGCACGCCGACGAGAACCGCGCCCGCCAGCGCCGCCAGCGC
>CAMDPA010000282.1 GCA_945903565.1 Devosia equisanguinis
CGAGATCATGGCCTTGCTCCGGTCAAGCGTGCTCGGCCTCATCCGCCGCACCGGACGCAAACCCACCGAAGCCCGTCCCGCCTACGCCGCCCACCCCAAAGCCGCGATCAGGCTGCTCATGGGCTCATGAATTGAATTGCCCTGTGGGAGGGTCACCCTCCCAGCAGGGCCATTTTTGCGCAAGACAGGGACTGGTCCCAGTCGCGCCCGCGGCGCGAAGGCTACCTGAAGATCACGATCACGCCGTCGGATAAGCAACCGGCCTCAACGCCCCGGCTCCGTGCGCTTTACGCCCACATCCAGCATCCCGAGCGGCGCGGCGCTCGGCGTGCGACTATCAACTGGAGCCTGCGTCCGCGAAGGCACCGGGGCCACCGTCTCGCCGTTGCGGCAGGTGCGCTCGGCGGTCGGCGGCAACGCACCAAGGCCTGCCCGGTACGCGTGTGTACCCGAACGCCCGTACTTCTGCCGCCATTCCGCAACCATCCCCTGAGCCTGATTGCGCGTCCCAGTAGACGAGCCACAGAAGATGTTTTGGTGGATGTCTTCGATCCAGATGCGATCACCATCCGGCGCATTCTCGACCGCCACAGTGATGAGCGCAAAGGCGCGCAACTGATCGCGCGGCACGTTATAGCGCCCACGCCAGTAGATATCGGCAAGGAACGCCTGCGCGCCGGCATGGCCGCGCTGCGTCAGCACCGACAGCCAATGCAAACCGGCGCGCGTATCCTGCGGCGTGCCTTCGCCACGCAGGTGGTGCTTGGCGAGTTCAAACTGGGCTTCCTGGTCGTTGAAGAACTGCGAGGCGTGCCGCAGATATTCGACGGCGCGCACCGGATCGGGCGACAGATGGATCACCGCCATGCCCGACCGCACGTAGCTGGCCAGGCCGGTCAGCGCGCGCGCCACGAACGGCGCCCGCTGGTCGTCGTCGGGATCGACGTTGGCGTGCTCCACCGCGATCTTGTTGTAGAGTTCGTAGGCCGCGGGATGATTGGTGTAGGCCGTCCCGCTATCCGAATAGAGCCGCGCCAGATAGAACTGCGCGAAGAACACGCCCCGCTCAGCGGCAAACTTCAACGCGGGGATCGCATGCTCCACGAAGCCCGAGCGCCACGCACCCATGCCCTGCTCATAGGCCGCCTCCGGCGACTTGAATGTCGGCTGCTGACGTGACGTTTGCGCAGCCGCAGGGCCAGCCACAGCCAGCGCCATCAGCACGAGACCGGCAATGCCGGCTCTCAGCGGTGTTCTAGATATCCGCATAGCACATCAGTTCCTCAGCCCCGCCCGGATGAGTGACGGCGCCCGCATATGCGGGTCCGACTTGATTGGCGTACTTCCGCAGCACGCCGCTCTGATACATGTTGCGCGGCGCCTTCCAGACCTTGCGACGGCTGGCGAGTTCCGCGTCCGACAACTCGACATCAAGCGAGCCCTTCTCGGCATCGATGACGATGATGTCGCCGTCCTTCAAAAGTGCGATCGGACCACCGACTGCGGCCTCCGGCCCGACGTGGCCGATGCAGAAGCCGCGCGTGCCGCCGGAGAAGCGGCCGTCCGTGATCAGAGCGACCTTCTCGCCGTTGCCTTGGCCGTAAAGCGCCGCCGTGGTCGACAGCATCTCGCGCATCCCGGGACCGCCTTGGGGGCCCTCGTAGCGGATCACGATGACTTCGCCGTCCTTGATCAGGTTCTTCTCGACCGCAGCGAAGGCATCCTCCTCGCAGTCGAAGCAACGCGCGGGACCGCGGAACTGCAGGACCTTCATGCCGGCCACCTTGACGATGGCGCCTTCCGGCGCGAGCGAGCCCTTGAGGCCGACAACGCCGCCGGTCGGCGTGATCGGGTTGGAGACCGGATACACCACCTTCTGGTCAAAGTTGAACTTCACACCTTCGAGGTTCTGCTTGATCGTCTTGCCGGTGACCGTGATGCAGTCTTCATGCAGCAACCCGCCGTCGAGCAACGCCTTCATGATTTGCTGCACGCCGCCGATATCGTACACATCCTTGGCGACATACTTGCCGCCCGGCTTGAGGTCGGCGATGTAAGGCGTACGCTTGAAGATCTCAGCCACGTCGAACAGGTCGAACTTGATGCCGGCCTCGTGGGCCATCGCCGGCAAGTGCAACGCCGCGTTGGTCGAGCCGCCGGTTGCCGCCACGATGATCGCCGCGTTCTCGAACGCCTTGCGGGTCGCGATATCGCGCGGACGGATGCCGTCGGCCAGCAGCCGCATCACAGCCTTGCCGCTTTCCAGCGCGTAATAGTCGCGTGAGGTATCCGGTGCCGGCGCACCGGCCGAGCCGGGCAGCGCGAGGCCGATCGCCTCGGACACGCACGCCATCGTGTTGGCTGTGAACTGACCACCGCACGCGCCCGCACCCGGGCAGGCGTGACATTCGAGGTCGTGCAATTCTTCGTCCGTCATGCGGCCCGCGGCGTGCATGCCGACGCCCTCGAACACGTCGACGACGGTGACGTCCTTGCCCTTGAAGCGGCCCGGCATGATCGAGCCGCCGTACATGAACACGCTCGCAACGTTGAGGCGAAGCTGCGCCATCATCACGCCGGGCAGGGACTTGTCGCAACCGGCGATGCCGACGAACGCATCGTAGCAATGGCCGCGCATCGTGAGCTCAATCGAATCCGCGATCACCTCGCGCGAGACGAGCGACGACTTCATGCCCTGGTGGCCCATGGCGATGCCGTCAGTAACAGTGATGGTGCAGAACTCGCGCGGCGTGCCGCCGGCCTCGTTCACGCCCTTCTTGGCGGATTGGGCCTGGCGCATCAGCGAGATGTTGCAGGGCGCGGCCTCGTTCCAGGCACTGACCACGCCGACCAGCGGACGGTGGATCTGCTCCTCTGTCAGCCCCATGGCATAGTAATACGAGCGGTGAGGGGCGCGCGACGGGCCCTCCGTGACGTGGCGGCTTGGCAGCTTATTCTTGTCGAACGTCCTGGAAACCATTGCGCGCTGTATCCTTTTATTCTGATCGTTCTCTCGTGGCCCACCTGGCGCTCGATCGGCCACGCCACAAGGCGCACCGCCGCATGCCATGCCCCCGGCAAGTCCCAAATCTACCCGTGATGCCGCATTCTCAGAGGACGCCACCAAGGCCTCGCAACTTCCTCGTATTCTTGACTCATTCATGTGGCCCCGGTTTGTGGCTCAAACGAGGCAATACCCACCCCAGACGTTGCCAATCAGCCACTAATCACCTCGTTGTGAACACGTGTGGGAGGGATGGTGGCCGCAAGGCCACGCCGCCCTTTCAGACATCGCGGAACGGGTGTTAACCGGAAATCGCGACCGCAACACGGGCAGGTTGGGGTATTCCTGCGGCAATCGTGGCCATTCAGGCGCAGGCTACAAGACCGTCATGGCGCCGACGTCATTACGGGTGATAGGCTGTCGTCCTCACGGGTGGGGCCGCCGATTAGCGGATCGGCGGGAGCCCGCTCGAGGTCAGGGGACCGGGCGAATTCGAAGGCAGGTAGTGTGCCTCCGGCTGTATCGATAATCGAGGGGGCAGCGATGGCGAAAGCGTGGAAGTTTCCTGAGCGCATGTCGAGGCTCTGGTACTTTGTGCTGGTCTTGATCTTCGTGCCGTTGCTGCTCGCAGTGACCTATCAATTTGTCGACGGCGTCAGATCGAAAAGTGCCAGTGCCAACGGGGGTGGGGTATTCGCTTTTGCTGGACCAATCCTGATTGGCTTAAAGATGCGCTTGCGAGATGCCGGCACACCGAGCTGGATCTCGATCCTACTACTCGTCGTCGGGGGCCTGCTCGTTGTGGCGATGCAAATGTTGCCCATGATGCGGCTCGATTGGATCGTGGCGCACGGGCTAAGCCGGACGACTTGGCAGCTGATGACACCGGAGTGCGTGGGAGCATTCGGTGTGTTGACAGCGATGGTGCTAGGAGCTGGTGTACTGCCGCCAAGCCAGCCTGTTGCACCCGAAGCGGCGGCTCCGGTCGCGCCCGATTCCGGACGGGGCCCCGTGCTCATGGATCCGGCTCTGCTGCCCCTTCAAGCGTCACCGGGCCCACTTTCATCGGTGCCGCCGCCCGCCGGATCGGAGGCGCTGCGGTTGTCCTGGTCCCAGCCCCCAGGCATGGTCGCGCTCAGCTTCAAGAACTTCCTACTGAAGATCGTCACGCTCGGCATCTACCAGTTCTGGGGCAAGACGGAGGTGCGCCGCCGCATCTGGTCGGCAATCCGCATCAACGGCGAGCCGCTGCAGTACACCGGCACCGGCAAGGAGATGTTCCTCGGCTTTCTGGTCGTGCTGGCCATACTGACGATACCTTCGCTGCTCGTTTCCCTTGGCGCCATGATCGTGTTTGGTCCGAAGTCGCGCGCGCCGGACATCTTCCGGGGCATTTTCACGCTCTTCATCTTCTTTCTGATCGGTGTCGGAGCCCACAAGGCCAGCCGCTACCGCCTGACGCGCACGAACTGGCGCGGCATCCGTGGCGGCCTCGAAGGCAGCTCGTGGAGTTATGGCGGCTGGTATTTCGGGACCGGCGTTCTCCTGGTTCTGACGCTCGGCTGGATCTCGCCCTGGCGTTCCGCCAAGCTGCAGAGCTTCATCACCAACGGCATGCGGTTTGGCAATCGTCCCTTCCAGTTCGACGCAAAATCGGGGCCACTCTACGGCCCGTTTGCCGTGCTTTGGTTCAGCGCGATCGGCATCGCGGCCCTAATCGGCGCTATCTTGACGGCGAGCTTTGCCGGTCTTGCAGACCTCGGTTCGATGCATCGCGACGGGCGGACAATGGACCCGCGCCTGTTGTTTTTCATCATCGCCGTCGTCTACGGCGCGTTTATCGTCGGCTTCTTGTTGTTCGGCATCGTCAGCGCCTGGTATCGCGCGCGCATGATGAACCACTTCGCCGCCCACACGACGTTCGAAGGCGCGCGTTTCTCCGGCAGCGCGACGGGACGCAGCCTCATCTGGCTCACCATCACCAACACCTTGATGGTACTGTTCACGCTGGGGCTGCTGTCGCCGGTGGCGCAGGCGCGGGCAGCGCGCTATTTCGTGGAGCATATGCAGATCGAAGGCGGCGCCTCGCTCGCGCAAATCCTGCAGCGAGCCGAAGACGCCAACAAGCGCGGCGAAGGTTTGGCACAGGCGTTCGACATCGATGCATTCTGACCCAACAGGCGTCTTTCCAGGCCGCTACAGCGACGGCCAAACGGCGCAGTCCGTTCCAGCCGACGTGCGGCTTACCGAACGTGGCGTCGAGATCGGTTTTCCCGGTGCGCCGCAGGCGTTGGTGTGGCCTTACGGCGCGCTCGGAGCCGCCACGCCACTGACCTCGAAATCAGCCGATGCGCTGCTCACCTATTCGTTCATGCCGGGCGCCACGGTGTTCGTCGGCGACGCGCACTTCGTGCGCGCGTTGACCAAAGTCGCCCCCCAGCTCACATCGTCGGCCTATGGCTGGCGTTCAGCACGGCCCTGGATCATCGCGGCGGCCTGCCTCGCTCTTCTCTTCGCCGGCTTGTGGCTTGCGGAACTGTCGCCGGCGCGCTGGGTGGCGGGCATGCTGCCGGACAAGGCGCGCGCCGCCGTCGGCGAGCAGGTCGTCAACTCGATGGTCGGTGACCGCAAGGAATGCACAGCGCCCGAAGGCCGCGCCGCGCTCGACCGGCTTGTCGATCGCCTGTCGCAAGCATCCGGCACCGGGACCCGCTTCAAGGTCCGCGTCGTCGATTGGGGCCTGCTCAATGCGTTCGCGGTCCCCGGCGAGCAGATCGTGCTGACGCGCGCGATCATCACCCAGGCCAAGAGCCCCGAAGAAGTCGCCGGCGTTCTTGCCCACGAGATGGGCCACGGGCTCGAATTACACCCGGAGACTTCCATCGTCCGCGTGATCGGCTTAACCGCGGCGCTCGAATTGATGACCGGCGGCGGCGGCGCACTCGCCAACATCGGACTCGGTCTGACCCAGTTGACCTACACCCGCGTCGCCGAACGCCAGGCCGACGCACGCGGGCTCGCCCTCCTCGAGAAATCACAGATCGCAGCCTCGGGGCTCGTCGACTTCTTCCGGCGTCTGGGCGAGCTCGAGAGCAAGCGCGGCTCCAGCACGGAGTGGAATATCTTCCGCACGCACCCGGAGTCGGGAGAGCGTGCCAAGTCCGCCGCCGCCCGACCGACCTACCCGACACGGCCAGCGCTCGAAGCGCAGGACTGGCAAGCCCTGCGCGCGATCTGCGGGGCGGTTAAGCCGGAACCGAGCGGAGACAAACTCTGATGGTGCGCGCCGGCTGCAGCACAGTACGCTATTCCCGTGCCTGAGGAGCGCGATACCATGCCCCCGCTCCGCCGCGCTCCAAACACCGTAGCGCCTGGGCCGGAATGGCACTATCAATAATCAATACGCGGCGCGCCAGACCGCGAAGTCCAACGAAAGAAATCCGACGAAACACGTGGAGGAAGCAACCATGCACCATCTACCCAAAAGCCTTGTTGCGCTGGCAGCAGGCTTTGCTGTCGCAGGCAGCTTGAGCCTGCCCGTGCCACCGCCGGCAAGTGCCCAGTCAGGCCCCGGCTGGACCACCCTCGTCGATGACAAGACGATGGGCGACTGGAACCAGGTCGGCGAGGCGAACTGGCGGATGGAAGGCGGCGCGCTGGTCGCCGACAAAGGCAAGGGCGGCCATCTCGTCTCCAAGCAGTCGTACAAGAACTTCCAGATGCACGTGGAGTTCTATGCGGAGGCGAACACCAACAGCGGCATCTTCATGCGCTGCACTGATCCCAAGTCCATCGGCGCCAAGACCTGCTACGAGGTGAATATCTGGGATACACGCAAGGATCCGAGCTACGGCACCGGCGCGGTCGTCAACTTCGCCGAGGTCAATCCGATGCCGAAAGCCGGCGGCAAGTGGAACACTTTCGAGATCACGGCGAACGGCCGGCATATCACCGTCGTGATGAACGGCCAGAAGACCGCCGACTTCCGCAACGGCATGTTCGAGGAAGGGCCGTTCACGCTGCAGTTCAGCGGCGGTGACGGCGGTGGCGGGCCGATCAAGTTCCGCAAGGTCGCGATCAAGCCGCTATGAGGCCTGGGTCGGTGTCAGACCCTCCG
>CAMDPA010000283.1 GCA_945903565.1 Devosia equisanguinis
TGTTGGGTTTCGCGAAGGCGCTCAACCCAACCAACGCCGTCGTGCGCTTCTTCGCCGTCGTCACCACCGCAACGACGATGGCTTGATAGCCGGTGCAGCGGCAGTAGTTGCCGGAGAGATGGCTGCGGATTTCTTCGCGGCTCGGCACCGTCGCGCGTTTCAAGAGCTCCGCGGATGCGATCAGCATGCCCGGCGTGCAGTAGCCGCACTGCAGCGCGTTGCGTTCGCGGAAGGCCAGTTGCAGGTCCGCGATCTCGCCGCTGTCCGATAGGCCCTCGATCGTTTCGACCACGCAGCCGTCCACCTGTACCGCCAGCGTCAGGCACGCACGCACGATCTCGCCGTCGAGCCGCACTGTACATGCGCCGCACACGCCGTGCTCGCACCCGATGTGCGTGCCGGTAAGCCCAAGCTGATCGCGCAGGAAGTCCGCGAGGTGGGTGCGCGGCTCGACGGTCTCGGTTACGGTTTCGCCGTTGAGGGTGAAGGTGATGGTGGGCATGTGAAGGGATCTACTGCCGTAGGGTGCAATAGCGCGATAGCACGTATTGCACCGATTGCTTGAGGAACGGTGCAATACGGCTACGCCTATTGCACCCTACGAAATTGCTAACGCTCACTTCGTCCCCTGATGCCACTCCAGCAACTCCTCGCCGTTCCAGTGCAGCACGCCCTCGAAGCGGTTCATGTAGTCGTAGACCTGCTCGAGGTACTTGATGCGGTGCGGCTGGCCCGAGATGTACGGGTGGATCGCGATCGAGATCACCTTCACACGGTCGGCGCCTTCCGCATAGAGACGGTCGAAACTGTCCTGTACGCGGTCGACCCAGTGCCGGCCCTCGTGGTGATGCAGCATCATGACGGCGATGTCGTTCAGTTCCAGCGTATAGGGCAGCGTGACCAGCGGGCCGTTCGCGGTCTTGATCTCGGCGGGTTCGTCGTCCCACACCCAGTCGCCGATGTATTTCACGCCCGCCCCGGTCAGCAGATCCGGCGTCTCCAAGGTCTGCGTCAGGCCAGGCCCGAGCCAGCCGACGGGCCGCTTGCCGGTGAACTTTTCGAGCCGGTCCATCGACTTGTGGATCATGCCCTTCTGGTCCTCGATCTTGTGGATCGGACCCTGGTCCCAGGCATGGCCCATGAACTCCCAGCCGCGTTCTTTCGCTTCGCGCGCGACCCGCTCGTAGTCGTCGCACACGCGCGCGTTGATCGACAGCGTCGGCCGCACACCGAGCTTCTTATAAAGGTCGAAGAAGCGCCACACGCCCACGCGCATGCCGTATTCGTGCCAGCTCCAGTTCGGCACGTCCGGCAACAGCGTCTGCCCGGTCGGCGGCGAGAGTTGCTGGCGCGCCATCGGGCGGCCAATGTCCCAGACTTCGAGATTGACGATGCTCCAAACGACGATGCGCGCGTTGCCCGGCAGCTTGCGCGGCGGCCGGTCGATGATGGCGGAATACGGCGCGCGATCGCGTGGTTGCATGATGTCTCCTCCCGGCACCGTGTAGGCCGCCTTCCATCGTCGATGAACGGCGCGATTGCGTCAAGGCTCGCCAGCCAAGGACGCGTGCCTGCCCGGCCATTCAATTGAACCAAACGATAAGCTAGAATGAACCCAATATGGGCCGGAAGGACGAATGATGATGACAGAAGGCTACCGCAGGCATGGGATGGTGCTCCTGACGGCGCTGCTGCTCGGCATGGCTGCCGATGTCGCAACCCGGTCGGGCGCACACGCCCAGTCAGCCCCCGACAAGCTCGCGTACGGCAAGCACCTGAGTCAGGAATGCACGACCTGTCATCGTCGCGACGGCGCCGACAAGGGCATTCCCTCGATCATCGGCCTGAAAGAAGACTTCTTCGTCACCACGATGAAGTTCTACCAGACCGGCGCCCGCACCAACCAGACCATGAACTCCGTCGCTCAGGCGCTGAACGAGGAGCAGTTGCAGGCGCTCGCGGCCTATTTCGCAACGCTCAAGTCGGAGGCCCAGGCGGGCAAGAGCACGAAGGGCAAGAAGTAACTTAAGCCGTCAACACCCGCACTGGCTTGCCCGCGAGCCACGCCTCGATGTCCTCGACCGCGTGAGGGAAATAGAACGTGAAGCTGTCGGCGGTGGCATAGCCGAGATGCGGCGTCAGCAGCGTATTGGGTGCGCGGATGATCGCTGCGTCCGCTGGCAACGGCTCGGTTTCGAACACATCGAGGGCGGCGCCGGCGATGCGCTTGGCTGTCAGTGCCGCGATCAACGCCTTCTCGTCGAGCAGACCGGCCCGCGAGGTATTGATGAGAAACGCCGACGGCTTCATCGCCGCGATCTCCGCCGCGCCGACGACACCTTGCGTGCGGGCGCTCAGGATCAGGTGCAGACTGATGAAATCGGCCGTGCTGAATAGCTCCGCCTTTTCCACCCGCCGCACCCCGATGCTGGCCGCGCGCTCCGCCGTCAGGTTCTGGCTCCAGGCGATCACGTCCATGCCGAACGCCTTGGCATAGCCCGCCATCGCCGCACCGAGCCGCCCGAGGCCGACGACGCCGAGCGTCAGCCCCTTGACGCCGAAGCCGATACGTTGCGTCTGCCAATTGCCCGCACGCAGCGAATGATCCTCCGCCAGCATGTTGCGCGACAGCGCGAGCAGCATCCCGAACGCCAGCTCCGCGGTGGGGGAGCTGCCGGTATCGGTGCCGCACACGATGATGCCGCGCGCCTTGCAGGCGTCCATGTCGATCGCGAGATTGCGCATGCCCGCGGTGATCAGCAGCTTCAGACGCGGTAGCTTCTCGATCACCTCGCGCGGGAATCGCGTGCGCTCGCGAATCACCATCACCACCTCGAACGGCGCCAACCGCTCGATCAGCGCATCGCCCGTGACGTTATCGGTGAACACGGTCACGGCAGCGGCGGGCGCGAGCCGGCCCCAGTCCGCCATGCCAAGCGCCACGTTCTGGAAATCGTCGAGAACGGCGACCTTCACGGGGGCATTTGCTTGCATGGCTCTTGATTCCTATTTGAGCACAGTACCCACGCCCTTGCCATGTCCCGCCTACGGCTTCATCACCTGGCTCGCCCGCTCGGCGACCGCCTTGGGCACGCGCGCGAAGTCCGCGAACAGTGCAGCCGTTTCCTCGCCCGACATCGGTTGGATGTCGAGCTTGGCCTTCTCCGCGTCGGCGAGGAACCCCGGGTCGCGCATCGTGGCGTCGAATGCGCGGCGCAGGACGGCGACGATCGGCGCGGGATGAACGAGCAGCGGCCTCGCAATTTCGGATTGGCCGAAGATGAACTCCGTCAGCCGCCGTTCTTCGTCGGTCTTCAGCAGCGAGAAGATATTGGTGGCATTCTTGAAATACGGCTCGTTGGCTTTGCCGAACTGGATCAGCATCGTCAGGTCGCCCTTCTCGTACTCGGCCCGGTACGGCCCGCGCACGGATGACACGAACAACCCGCAGCTCACGTCCACCTCGCCGCGCTGCATCGCCAGATTGATCTCGTTGGTGCCGCGATAACCGGTGATGACGGAGATCGGCGCGTCCACCACGTTCTTCAGGTAATAGGCGTGTTGCGACGAGGTGCCGGCCGCGCCGACGCCGCCGAATTTCGCACTGCCCTTGGCGATCACATCGCCCCACGATTTCAACCCGGAGGTGTGCCAGCCGGCACAACCGACGCCGTCCTTGTTCATATTGCCGATCCAGACGAGCTTGCCCGTCTCGAACTTTGCTTGGGGGTTGCCGAGCACCGGTTCCAGCGCCGCGGCCGAGTTGATCAGCGCGACATGCGTGCCGTCGGCAGGCGCGGTGTTGGCGGTGACGTTGGCGAGGTTGAGGCTGCCGCCACCCGCCAGGTTCTGCACGACGACGTTCGGACTGCCCGGCAGCAACCGGCCGAAGTGGCGCGCCATGACACGGGCATAGGTGTCATACCCCCCGCCGGGCGCGAAGCCCACGACGAGGTGGACAGTCTTGCCCGTGAAGTCTTGTGCCTGCGCGCAAGGCGCGACCAGACCAAGGCCAGCCGCAACCGCTGCCGCCGGCCCCATACGAAGCGAAATCATTCCCAACTGCCCCCGAAACGTTCCCCGAGCCCATCATCCAAGCTGCGACGTCGCCAATCCATGCGCAAGCGTTCAAACGCCTACGTCCACGAACAATTCCGACAACGCCGGCTTGCGCGCGATCATGTGATGGCGGTGCATATAGCCGATCAGCGTCTCGAGTGTGTGTTGGTTTGGCTTCAGCCCATAGGCAAACGGTTCGCCGCCGAAAACGTCGTTAATCTCGGCGACGTCGTCGTAGACCCACGGCAACATCACCTTGGAGGCGCCCGTGAAGCTGAGATCGCGCCACGCCATCGCCTTGGCCTCGGCGAACGCCGTGTAGAGCGGCCGCGCGATCCACGGGTTCGCCTCATATACCTGCCGCTTGATGACGATCAGGTGCATGATCGGATGAATGCCTGTGCGCTTGTAGTAGGCGCGCTCCGTCGCCCGAACATCGGGAAACAGGCGCACGAGATCGGAATGCTTGCCCAGCGACGGCGGCAGCTTGGCGCCGAGGTAGGCGTCGATTTCGCCGCGGCACAGCAACTCGTCGAGCGAACGGCCGGTCTCGTTGATCTCGAGCTTGATCGGCTTCAGCAGCGCCGGCGGCTTTGGGCTCCCATGCGAGCCCGGCTTTTCCACCGCGCCCTGCACCCACGTCACATCAGACAAGTCGACGCCGTGATCGTCCTCCAGCATGCCGCGGATCCACACCGCCGCCGTCATGGTGTGCAGCGGCACACCGATCCGCCGCCCCGCCAGGTCCTTCGGCGATTTGATGCCCTTGTTGCGGTTGAGCACGATGAACCCATGCCGGAACACGCGCGAGGGAAACACGGGGATCGCGACATGCGGGCTGGTGCCCTTCAGCGTGTTGGCGATGTGCTCCGACGTCGACATTTCAGCGATATCGAAATCCGCGCCCGACATCGCCCGGTCGAACAGCTCGCGCGGCGACTTGATCGGTATCATGTCGATCTCGAAGCCCTCCGGCCGCACCTCGCCCGTCCGCAACGCCTCCATCCGGTCATACGGTCCACAAGCAAGCGTGAGCTTCAACGGGCTCATGGCGGGGGCATCCTTTCAGAGGGGGCTGCGAGGGCTATCCTGCCAACGTACCGCACACCTCGCGCTCTAGGAAGGCGTCGCCGTCGCGTCCGGACGTAGAGCGGCTGACGCTGCATGGGTGGCTTGAGGGGTGAGGTAGACCCTGAACCGACTGGAAACGGGGGCAGACCCTGCGGGTCTGACCCCGGCGTATCGACCGCTTCTGCCCCAACGGTGAGTGCCCGGACGTCAGTGATCACGGTGGCTACCTGGGTGGATTTCGGACGTGGCCGAGCGTCATCGTCAAGGCGATCGAGCCGTACCCGTTCGCACTGGGTTCCGGGACGGCTCGCCGGTATGGCGTCAAACCATTGGCTCGACTCCCTCAGGCGCCGGGCGGCATCCCAACGTCAGGGACGAAGGCCAAGCATGTCCCGCAGGTAACGATGGCTATACTCTGTGTGGAACAGCCCCCGCCGCTGCAGCTCCGGCACGAGCAGATTGACGATGTCGTCCACACCCTCGGGCAGCATATCGACCATCATCGTGAAGCCGTCGGCGGCCTGCGCCGCTAGCCTCTCCTCCATCGCGTCCGCAACGGTGGCAGCGGTGCCAACGAGGTGGTGATGGGCGCTTGGCGCGCGTGTGAGAAGCTCGCGCACCGTGAGGTTTTCCGCCACCACGAGATCGATGATGCTCTGGCGCCAGCCAACCCCGTTCTTGAGCTCCTCGTCGGATGGCATCGCGGCGTGGGGGAACGGCCGATCCAAATGGTCGCGCAGGATGGCGACGCTGATACCGGTACGTCTCGCCATCGCGTCCAGCAGCTGATCGAGCGTCAGCGCGTTGTCGAGGGCGTGCTTCTTGCGCTTGGCTACTTCTACGGTCTCACCCAGGATGACGTTCATTCCTGGAAGGATTTTGATCGAGTCCGGATGCCGCCCGTGTCCTTCCGCGCGCCGGCGCAGATCCGCCCGAAACGCCTTCGCACCATCGGTAGTGTGCTGGGCCGTGAACACCACATCCGCAAATCGCGCAGCCTGGTCTCGGCCTGCGGGAGAAGAGCCGGCATGGAAGATCACCGGGCGGCCCTGGCGCGAGCGCATGAAGGGCAACGGCCCGCGAACCGAGAAGTTCTCGCCGGAATGGTTGATCGCGTGGATCTTGCTCGCGTCGGCAAATACGGCGTTCTGCTTGTCGCCGACGAGCGCGTCCTGTTCCCAACTTTCCCAAAGCTTGATCACGACGTCGAGAAATTCATCGCCGCGGCTGTAGCGCTCAAGGGCTTCCGGGTGGCTCCCGGTGCCGTACATTTGGGCAGCTACGGCGTGGGCCGTCGTCACCGCGTTCCAGCCCACCCGGCCCTTCGACAGATGATCCGCCGTGGCAAAGCGCCGGGCGACATCATAGGGCTGGCTATACGTCGTCGAAGCCGTTCCGACGAGCCCGATCCGGCTGGTTACGGCCGCCATGAAGGAGAGGACGGCGGCGGTATCCATCGCACCGCACGGGCGTGCTGCTCCGGCTTCGAGGCTGGTGATCTGTTCGGCCAAGAAAAGAACATGCAGTTTGCCTTCCTCCGCCTTGCGCGCGATGGCCGCGTACATGTCTGGAGAGACATAGTCCGAAGCAGGGCCTCCGCGAACGCGCCACGCGCCAGGTTGATGCCCAAGGCCATGCATGAGCGCGGCTGACAAAATCATCTTCGGTTCTTTTGCCAAAACGATCTTCCTCTACGTCGAGAGTCGTCGGTCATCGATGGAAACATGGCGGCTGTGAGCTGCATAGTTCTCACCTTCGCTCCTCGGCCCCGCTATGTTCGCCGGATGGCTCCTACCGTAGCGACAAGCGGGCACATGGCAAACAGGGTCTGATCTGCCATGTCGGTAGCACACGAGTTGTCCGGTTCCAGTAGCACACGATATGTCCGGTAATCCGTGATCCTCTCAATGCGCAGCATTGGGGGGATTGGATGAGCCGGGCCAAGTGTGACGAGGACCGGAGAATGGAGAAGTTTCTGGACGTTTA
>CAMDPA010000284.1 GCA_945903565.1 Devosia equisanguinis
GTTAAGAGGCCCCGAAAGCCACGATCTCCGGCGCCCCTTCGCGTCACTCCGCCGCAACCGCTCGCCGCGCTTCATCCCTCGTGCGCTTGTCGCGCAGGGCTTCCAGCACCTTCTCAGGCGTCGCTGGAAGTGAGGTTATGCGCACCCCGATTGCATCGTAGACCGCGTTCATGATGGCAGGAATTGTCGGAACCATGGCAGGCTCGCCGATTCCTTTAACGCCCAAGGGGCCGATGGGGTCGGGGTCCTCAACGATAACAGAGGTGATTTTGGGAACGTCGAGGGAGGTCGGCAAGATGTACTTGGCGAAACCGGGCGTTGTGGTGTGGCCCTTGTCGGTCTTGTAGTCTTCCATCAAGGCTTGGCCGAGGGCTTGCACCACGCCGCCTTCGATCTGGCCCTCGACGCCGCGCGGATTGACCGCACGTCCCACGTCGTGGGCCGCCCAGATGCCGAGCACCTGGATCTCGCCGGTAACCGTGTCGACCTCGACTTCGGCGACCTGGCCGCCGAACACGTAAGCTTGCCAGGGACGGCCGGAGCCGTCGCCGGGGGCGAGGCCGGTGGTGTCCGTGCCGAACGTACCGGCGCCGACGGGCACCACGCCCCGGGCCTTCGAAAGATGCACGGCCTCGGACATGGCCATGTGGTGGTTCGTACCCTCGGCCCAGGCCTGCCCGGCCGCGGTTTTGATCGTGCCGGGCTCCACGTCCCACTCCTTGGCGAGCACGCCGACGAGCTTGGCGCGGGCTTCGCGTGCAGCGAGCGCGACCACGTTGCCGATCATGTAAGTCTGACGCGTCGCGCCGGCATGTGCGGCTTCGGGTGCGCGCGCGGTGTCGTTGTCGCCGATGGTGACGTCCTCGGGGCGAACGCCGAGTTCCTCCGCAGCGATCTGGGCGAGCACCGTCAGGATGCCCTCGCCGATCTCGGTGACACCGGTGATGACCTTGGCCGTGCCGCCGTCATCGATTTCGACCCAAGCACCGGCGCGATCGACCGTCGCCGTTCGCGCGATGCCGTACCATGATGCGGCCATACCGCGTCCGCGCAACCTAGCCATGTCAGGCGACCTCGCTTTTCGGCGGCTGTTGGCTCGGCGGGGCGAACCGGGCATCGAGCGCGCAAGACTTCCGCGCGCCTTCCGAACCGAGATCGCCGCGCGTTGCGCCGCGCACGTCCGGCGCGCCCTTTTCCCAGCCCGATGCCTCTTCGAGCGCATCGAGCACGCGGCCGATGCTGACAGAACCAAGCGTTTGCTTGGTGTGCGTGACGGCGCCGTTGCGCATCATATTGATGCGCCGGATCTCGAAGGGATCGAGCCCCAGTTGCTCGGCCGCAATATCCAACTGCGTCTCGGTGGCGAACTGCGTTTGCAGCGCACCGAACGAGCGGAAGGCACCGGACGGCGTATTGTTCGTGTACACACCGATCGTATCGACTTGCAGGTTCGGGATGTCGTACGGCCCCGCGCCCAGGATCGCCGCTTTGCGCATCACGCCTTCGGTCGAAAGACCATAAGCGCCTCCGTCGCTCACCATGCGCAGCGAAATCGCGTGCAAACGGCCATCGCGCTTGAAGCCGGAGCGATAGTGGATGCGCGCGGGATGCCGCTTGGCGCTCACCGCGATCGACTCCTCCCGGGTGAAAACGAGCCGCACGGGTTTATCCGTCTTCATCGCCAGCAGCGCCAACATGCCCTGGTAGATCATGTCCTCTTTGCCGCCGAAACCGCCGCCGACGGGGCTCATGATGAACCGCACCTTGTTGATCGGCAAGGCGAGGATGCGCGCCAGCATGTGCCGGTGATGCGTGATGTTCTGATCCGGCGACAGGATCGTGACGACGCCATCGTGATCGACATAGGCGAGGCCTGCCTCGGGCTCGAGATAAGCGTGCTCGACCTGCTGGGTCTCGTAAGTGTTTTCGATCACGAGATCGCATTCCGCGAACGCTGCCTCGACATCGCCCTTGCGGATCGGAATGTGCTTGGTGACGTTGTCGGGCGCGTAGTCGTGGACCACGGGTGAGCCGGCTTGCATCGCCTCGTCGGGGTCGAACACGGGTGCGAGCTGCTCGTATACGACCTTGATTTTCGCGACCGCCTGCCGCGCGAGCAGCTCTGTCTCGGCGGCAACCGCGGCGACCTGCTCGCCGACGTAGCGCACCTTGTCGCGCGCCATCACCGGCTGGTCGTGCACGAACACGCCGAAGCCATCGACGCCGGGCACATCCTTCGCCGTGACGATGCCCTCGACGCCTTCCATCGTTTCGGCTTCGCTCGTATCGAGCGAGACAATCCGCGCATGCGCATGCGGCGAGCGCAGAACGGCGACGTGCAGCATGCCGGGCATCAGCATGTCGCCGGCGTATTTGAGCTTGCCGGACACCTTGCTCGGCGCATCCAGTCGCCGCACGTTGGCGCCGATGAAGTGGCCGTCCGGTGTCTCGTCTTCCAGCAACGCGGTCGCGGGCGTGGAACCATTCATCACGTCGCGCGCCAGCTCGACTGCCTCGAAGATTTTCGAATAGCCGGTGCAGCGGCAGATGTTGCCACCGAGGCGTTCCTTGATCTCGTCGTCGCTCGCGAACGGGTTGGTGCGAATGGCGGCGGTCGCCGCCATCACCATGCCGGGAATGCAGTAGCCGCATTGGCTCGCGCCGGTCTTGTGGAACGCCTTCTGCAGCACACTCAGTTCGCCCGAGCGCGCGAGACCTTCGACGGTCTCGATTTTCGCGCCGCGCGCTTTCGCTGCCGGCACGAGGCACGACTTGACCAGAACGCCGTCGACGAACACCGAGCACGTACCGCACTCGCCAGCGCCGCAACCTTCCTTGGTGCCGGTGAGGTTGAGGTCGTCGCGCACGAAATCGAGCAGCCGCGCGAAAGGGGCGACCGACTTCGAGACTTTGCGGCCGTTGACGGTCGCCTGGATGGTGATCTCAGACATGAGCGGCCTCGAATTCGGAGCTGATCAGCTTGTGGCCCGCACCTGCGCGGCGTGCCGCGTTGATGAGCGCGCGCAATACGAAGCCGCGGACAACCTCGCGGCGATAGTCCTGGCGGGTGCGGGAGGCGACGAAGTCCGGCGCCGCGTCTGCCGCCTGCCCCAGAACACTTTCGCTGAGCGGTTTGCCCTTGAGGCCCGCCTCCAGAGCTTCCATGCGCTGCGGCACGGGTCCGATGCCAGCGCACGCAAGCCGGACATCGCGGATCGTGCTCGTCTTCGCGTCGATCTCGATCAGCGCTGCCACGCACGCCGTCGAGATGACGAGCGAGCGGCGGTGGCCGACCTTTTCGAATGCACCGCCATGTCCTGGGAGTGCATCGCACTCGATTTCGAGCAGGATCTCGTCCGGCTCGATCGCGGTCTTGCCGGGGCCCAGCGCAAAGTTCGCCAAGGGAAGCTTGCGTCTGATGATCTTGCCGTCGCGTTTCGCCGCGAGAACGACGTTCGCATCGAGCGCAAGCAGCGCGGGCGTTCCGTCTGCTGCAGGCGAGCCGTTGACGAGGTTGCCGCCGATAGTCGCGGACTCGCGGATCTGATCGTCCGCGAACCACACCGCGCAGCGCGGCATCACCGGCATCGCCTTGGACAATTTCGGATCGTCGAGGAAGCGCTGGAAGCGCGTTGCGGCGCCGAGGCGAACGCGGCCCCCCTCTATCTCGCGTGTGTTCAGCTCAGGAATTCCCGCGATGTCGATCATGACGGGAATATGCACGTCGCCGGCCCTGCCTTCGCGTGCCCAAGGCAGGATATCGGTCGCGCCCGCCACGAGCCGATAGCGCCCGGCATTCGCCGCCATCGCTTCGAATGCGGCATCGAGGGTTGTGGGACTGAGGTAGTCGTCGCAGGTGAGCATTGGGATTCCGGAAGGGGGCCGACCCTGCAGGACTGCCCCCGGGTCACAAACACCGAGCATAGTAGTGCAAGTCGACGAGCCGGGGGGAAACCAAACTGTCGTTGCGCCAAGAGGGGGGGGGCTGACCCGCAGGGTCAGAACCCGGCGCGCGATTATTCGGCAGCCATCTTTTTCGCTACGCTCCCGCGCATCTTCACGACGACCTTGATCGCGTCCTCGACGCGGTCCTTGGCGTAGCGGATCGCCTCGGGCAGATCATCCAGCGCGAACGTATGTGTGTGGATCAACCGCGCGTCGAAGCGCTTCTGCTCCATGAACGCCTGGGCGCGATGCGTGGCGCTCTTGCCCTCGCCGCGGATTCCGTAGACGTAGATATTGTTGCGCACGATGTTGGCGACGTCGACCGGTACCGATCCATGCGGGAATGCCGCGAGGCAGATCTTGGCGCCGCGATTGCACATGAGCATCGCTTCGTTCAGCGCGTTGGGGGCCGCCGAGCATTCGAGCACATAGTCCGCACCCTTGCCGCCGAGGATGCGCTTGACGCCTTCCACCGCGTTCTCGTTCTTCACGTTGATGACGTGATCGGCGCCGAGCTTCTTGCCGATCGCGAGGCGGTTGTCGCGCGTGCCGGTCAGGATCACAGGGTTGGCGCCCATCGCCTTGGCAACACCGACGCCGAGCAGGCCGATCGGGCCGGGGCCGGTGACAACGACGCTCTCGCCAGCGATGAGCCCACCAAGCTCGGTCAGGCCGTACATCGCGGTGCCGGCGGTAACGACGAGCGTGGCCTCCTCGTCCGACATATCATCAGCGACCTTCACCATCGTGTTGATGTTGTTGATCGCATACTCGCAGAAACCGCCGTCCGACGTGAAGCCGTTGGCGCGATGGCCCTTGTTCACGTCGCCGTAGTTCTTGCCGTAGTTGTGGCACGACGTATACATGCCCTCGCGGCAGCGCTTGCACTGGCCGCAACCCGCATGGATCTCGACCGTGATGCGGTCGCCGATCGAGAATTCATCGACGCCTGTGCCGAGCGCGACGACGGTGCCCATGTACTCATGGCCCGGCGTCCAGTTCTTGTTGAACGGCAAGCCGCCTTCGATCAGCGCGGGCGGGCCGTGATAGATCACTTCGAGATCGGTGGCGCAGATCGCGATGGCGTCGATGCGCACGAGAACCTCGGCCTTGCCTGGGACCGGGATCGCCTTCTTAGTCAGCGTGAGCCGGCCGGGATCGCCGAGCACCCATGCCTTCTGCTCGTCGGGAATGGGGAAGTCCTTCGAGGTCTTCACGCCTGGCGGTGCGTACATGAGCTGATCTCCGGTTCGTGGAATTCGTGGCAGGCAAAATGGCCCGTGCTGTCTACGTTGAAGTTGTCTCCGGCGGATCGGTGGCAGCGGATTCGCGCCCACCGAGTTCCACCGACAAGTCACGCGCACCGGCCGTCACGGCTTCGCGCATCCGAATGATGTGATCTTCGCTCGCGCGAAATGCGGGGGCAGAGGCGCTGATCGAACCGATGACGGCGCCAGTATGATCGCGCACGGCAGCGCCGACACACACGACGCCGAGCTGAAACTCCTCGCGGTCGAGGGAGTAGCCGTTGCGGCGTACGTGCCTCATTTCCTCGATCAGCGCGTCCACTTCCGTGATCGTCCCCGGCGTGAAACGTGCCATGCCGTTGATTGCGAGTATGCGCCGCGTCTTCTCCTCGGGCAGCCACGCGAGCATGGCCTTGCCGGTCGCGGTGGCGTGCGGCGCCTCGGCGACACCGATCTCGCCGGTTTCCACGCGCACGGCCTGACGCCCCTCGCTTTTCGCGACGGTTACGACCTGATCGCCCTGCAACACCGCCAGATGCACGGCCTCGCCGGTCGCAGCATTGAGACGGTCGAGCACGGGCTGGGCGCGTTGAGGCAGGTCCACCTGCCGCCTGAACGCCTGGCCCAGATGCAGGACGCGCGCGCCGAGCGCATACGTGCGGCGGCCCGGCACCTTGGCGACGTACCCGGACTTCAGAAGCGTCGCGAGGAGGTGATGGCAGGTCGAAATGTTGAGCTGGGAGCGCGTGGCAAGATCGGTCAGCGACGAGGCGCCGCCCGATTGTGCCAACAATTCCAATAGCTTCATCGCGCGCTCGACGGACTGAACGCTGCCCGGCTCGCCGCGAACGCTGCGCCCGGAGACGGCTTTCGTGTCGACCGGCATACCGGAAATTGCCTCCGGCGCGTCGGACTCAATCTGCAGATCACTGCTCACCAAGACACCAACTTCCAGAATGATGAAAATCGTTTTCTCGCATTAGAAGATTGGGCCGTTGGTGTCAATATTTTTCAACATGACGAACTTAATTTTCATATAATGAAATTATATGACCGCATCCACGCAGATCTGATTCACCGGTGCGCGAGATCGCCCGGTACCCGGTCGCCGCATTGTTGGGGTCTACTGCTCCTTGCGCCACGGGACGAGGAGAAGTCCGGGGAGGAGAGGGTCGGCGGTGGCGCCATGAAAACGTCGACCCAGGAAGGTCCTGGCGGTTCGCTCCGCCGGGGCCTTTCTGCATGGGGACTCGACATCCAATTGACGTGTCGACATCACCGGTCTACGCGGCAGAAGGCGCACATGAACGTGGTGGACGAGGTGGACGAGGTGGACGAGGTGGTAGACCATGCCCGGCAAGCACTATGAAGAGTTGACGATCGGCCATGTGTTCCATCACACGCTGCGACGCACCGTGACCGAGATGGATAACACGCTGTTTTCCTGCCTCACTCACAACCCGCAGCCGTTGCATATCGACCACGAGTTCGCCGCCAAGAGCGAGTGGGGCAAGCCCTTGGTCAACTCGCTGTTCACGCTCGGGCTGATGATCGGCGTCTCGGTCGAGGACACCACGGCGGGTACGCTGTTCGCCAACCTCGGCATGACCGACGTGAAGTTCCCCAACCCGCTGTTTCACGGCGACACCGTCAACTGTACGACCGAGGTGGTGGCCAAGCGCGAAAGCCGGTCGCGGCCGAACGCGGGCATCGTCGAGTTCCACCACAAGGCGTTCAAGCAGGACGGCAAGCTGATCGCGGAGTGCAAGCGGCAATCGATCGTCTACAAACAATCACACAAGGCCTGAACCATGCGCTCGATGCTTTTCGTGCCCGCCGACAGCGAGCGGAAAATGGCCAAGGCGATGGCGTCCGGCGCCGACGCGGTGATCCTCGATCTGGAAGATTCGATCGCCAT
>CAMDPA010000285.1 GCA_945903565.1 Devosia equisanguinis
CATCGCGCTCGCCGCCGAATTCGAGAAGAACGACGGCCGCCGCCCGCGCATCCTCGTCGCCAAGATGGGCCAGGACGGCCACGACCGCGGCCAGAAGGTCATCGCGTCCGCGTTCGCCGATCTCGGCTTCGATGTCGACATTGGCCCACTGTTCGCCACACCCGAAGAGGTCGCCCGCATGGCCGTCGAAAACGACGTCCACATCGTCGGCGCGTCGTCGCTCGCGGCGGGGCACCTCACGCTCGTGCCTGACCTCAAGGCGGCGCTAGCGGCGCAAGGCGCCGATGACATGATGATCGTCGTCGGCGGCGTGATCCCGCCGTCGGACTACGATACGCTGATCGCGGCGGGCGCGGCCGCTGTGTTCGGACCCGGCACCAATATTCCCCATGCCGCCGCCGCGTTGATCGCCAAGCTCAACGCCAAGTTCGGATACACCACGAAACTGGCGGCGGAATAGCTTGTTGGACCGTGGCTACGAGAGGGCTACGCGCCCTCTCGTGCTCTCCTCGCCAAAGGGCGGGGCCCTTTGGAAACCCTTCCTTGAAGAGCGGGTCCGGAGGTCGCACCATAGGCAACACTTTTTCAATAGCGGGTCCAGGGGCCGTGCCCCTGGTTCGGGAGTTTGAGGGGCGAATAGCCCCTCTCATTGCCCGCAGGGCAATACCAGCGCTACCGCTTATCCTGCATCGCCACGTCGACCTGCTCGTGCATGCGCGCCAGCACCAGCCACACCGCGACACACACCACCGCCGCGACCGTGAACGCGGTGCGCAACCCCACCACCTCGGCCGCAAACCCAATCGACAAGGCGCCGATCGCCGGCACGCCTCGATAGATCATCGCGAATAAGCTCATCACACGCCCGCGCATGTCGTCGGTCACGGCAAGCTGGGTCAGTGCAGAGATGCCGGTCGCCATCACAGTCAAGGTGAACCCGGACCATCCGCCGAACACCGTCGCCAACAGAAGCGACTTCGTCGACACGAAGCCGAACATCGATACGCCAAGACCGATCGCCGAGAGGATCACGATATACGTCAGCCCGTTCGTGTGCCCGCGCATCGCAATCCATGTTGCGCCGATCATCGCGCCGATGCCCATGCCGGCCGTGAGCCACGCAAGGCCATCGGGCCCCCCCATGAAGACGGTGCCGTTGAAGCCGGGCAGGAAGTCCTGCAACGGCCTGGCCGCGATCGAGGCCATCGTCATCAGCATGAATAAGGGAAAGATGCCGGGATGCCGCCGGATGTAAGCGAGCCCATCGGTCACGTCCTGCAGCAGATTGCTTGTCGACTTCGCCCGCACGGGGGCTGCCACCCGCATCCGGAACAACTGGAAAATGAAGAACCCGACGCCCACCACATGCGCCAGGAAGGCAGCTCCCACATTCCATTCGCGAATAATCAGCGCCGCCAACAGGGGCCCGACGAATCGCGAGCCATGGAAAAACGAGGAATCGAGCGAGATCGCGCTTGGGAAGTCGGACCGCGGCACACACGCCGGCACGATGGTCGTGCGCGCCGCATTGTAGACCGGCATCAAAAAGCCGTTGAGCAGCGTGACGGCGAACAACAGCTCGATCGTCATGTAACCAGCGAGCGTCAGGCCTGCCAAGAGAACGGCGTGAATTAGCACCGCAAGCAGCGCCAGCTTGATTTGCTTGATCGGGTCCCAGCGGTCGACGATGGCGCCCGCGAATGGCGCGATCAGCATCATCGGCGCAAGATCGGCGGCCGCCACCGCGCCCAGCCACGCCGGGGAATGCGACAGCTCCCACGCGAGATAGCCGACGCCGAAACGTTGCATCCACCCCGTGACGTAGTGCGGCCCGATGCCCGACATGAACAGCGCATAGTCGCGATGCTGCCAGACCCGGATGATCGGGCTGGCGGCCAGCGCAGTCATATCGAACGAAAACAGGGCCATCGCGGCGGGGCGACCTCAGTGCGGCGTCATGAAGGGAGAGCCGTGAGGTTGCAGCGCCAGGGCGGACCGGCGCAAGCACTATTGCAACATGGCGTTACCGCGTGCGGCGCGGGGCAGCCATTCAATCAGTCCCATTTGACCACCATCCCAGTCGAGTTGCCTCAACCCTTCGGTGCCCAGGCGCCCTTGATCAGCGCTCCGTCAGGTCCATACTGCAAGAGCGCCAGCTCGCACATCGCGGCGGGAACAGACTTCATCAGCAGGTCGCTGGCCGCGGCCCAGCCAGCCTCGAATGCATCGGGATCGCTGCTCGTTTTCGTCATCATGTAGGCGCGGACATCCTCGTCGGAACGCCCGTTGCAGTAGTCCTCGACCCACAGAAGAACGGCATAGTGCGCCCCCATCGCGGCGACCGCCGCCTTGCCCGGAGGACCGGCGCCCAGAAGCCGATCGATCGCTTCGGCCTGCGCGGCATCGAGCGCGCGCGCAGGCATCCAACACAGGCCGGCAAAAACCAAAGCGAGAGCTAAAGTAAAGTGGTGCATTGCACGACGCTAGGTGCCACTTCGATTCGCGACAAGATCCAGCGCTCCTCATCTTGCTCAACAGCAGCTTGCCGCCGCCCCGCCACCGCCGCCGGTATCGAAGGGCATCAGCGTGCCGCAGCCTGCAAAGATGCCGTAGTGGCGGGAGAAATCGCCGATGAACTCGAAATGTCCCGCGAATCGCGTGTCCGCCAACATCCGCCACGTGTTGCCGCACACCGGAAAGACCTTGCCGCGCTCGATCGCGTGATGCTTGTCCAGTACGAACACATCCTCCGCGTGGGGAATGCCGCCCTTGTAGATCACGGCCTGACCGTGGTCCTCGCACAGCGGTTCCAGCCCATCGAGCTTGAACAACCGATAGGTCGCGGAGAAGAACTTCGCCGGCCCAAGTTTGGCGCGCAGGGCCTCATCCGTGACGCCAAGCGGGCGGTCCGTCACGAGGCGAGGATCGGCGAACCCCGCCTGTTTGGCGAGCGTCACGAAATCGTTCCAATAGAGCGCACCACCGAGGCACTCGCCGTACAGCACGGGGTCCTTGCGCACCTCCTCGGACAGGCGGCGGTCGGCGTAGACGTCGGCGAAATACATCTCGCCGCCGGGCTTCAATAGGTCGTATGCGCCTTTGAGCACAGCCAGCTTGTCGGTCGACAGATTGATCACGCAATTCGATACGATGATATCGAAGCTGGCGGGTTTCAATCCGAGCGCGCCGAGCTTCTCGATATAGCCGTCGAGGAACTGGACATTGGATTTCTTGAAGCCGAACTTCTGGCGGTGCCACTCGACGTGCGCACGCGCGACGGCCAGTTGCTCCGCCGTCATGTCGATGCCGACGACTTCGCCCTTCGCGCCGACGAGCTGAGCCAGCGCGTACACATCGCGGCCCGAGCCCGAACCGAGATCGAGGATGCGCGCGCCTTCCAGCGCGACCGGAGTGACCAGCCCGCACCCGTAGTACTTTGCCAGCACCTCGTCGTGGATGTTGGATAGCGTGCGCTTGACGTAACCGGGCATATCGTCCGGCGTGCAGCAGGCCTCGGTCTTGAGATCGGCCGACGTCTGCAGCGTCTTGCCGTAGTAGTCCTTGACGACTTGGATGTTCACGGTTTCAGGCTCCGAAAAATTTGATGAGGAGAAGGCAGAGCGCGCCGGCGATCCCAACGAGCGCCAGCGTGGCCGGCCAGGAAAGTTGACGCGATGCCGCGGCGTCAGCGGCGCAATCGCAATCCGAGCCCGGCTCGCAGTTGGCCCCGGGAAAACCAGTTTCTGGTGTCGGCTTTGTGATGGCCAGCGTCCTCATGGTGCAAAACGCGCCAGCCAGCAGACCACGCCCGCGATAACCGCGGCAATCGGCAACGTCAGCACCCATGACAACAGGATGGAGAAGATCACGCTCGCATCACCGGAACGGTTGATGATGCCGATGCCGGTGATCGCCCCGACCGAGACATGCGTCGTAGAGACGGGCAATCCATACCGGCTGGCCGCGATCACCGTGAACGCCGTGACGAGGTTGGCAGTTAACGCTTGCCCGTCGTTCATCCGGGAAATCTTCTTGCTCATCGTTTCGGCAACCTTGCGTGCGTGGACGAGCCCGCCCAGCGCCATGACGATCGCGACCGCGAACATGCTGACGCGGATGTCGAGCGCCTGAACGACCAGCAACAGCCCAACAATTTTCGGCGTGTCATTGAGACCACGCGCAAAGCTGACAGCTGCTCCGCTGGCATGGTGGACGCCGTCGACAACATTCTGCGCCGTCACGCCAAACACGTTACCCCGGTACTTCTGCACGCAATCGCTCGCGGTGCCGATTGTCACACTCAAGCCGCCATTCTCGACCGGCCTTGAATAACTTGCCGTCGACACGTCGAAAGCCAACGCCCTCACGGGAACGAATTCTTTCGGCCCTATGCAAACACAGCTTTCCTTCACGAGGCCCGAGCGCTCACTCGCTGCGTGCGCCAGCTTGTACAGCGGCATCGTCAGCAGGATCGACAGCAGCGGACTGAGCAGCAGAGGCAGAAAGAACGCCGAGCCCAGCAGCGAGATATTGAGGGCCGTGCCCGCGCCGGCGAAACCAGCACCAACCAGGGCGCCCGTCAGCGCGTGCGTGGTCGAGATCGGAAAGCCAAGCACCGTTGCGAGCATCACGGTGCACGAGGCACCCGCCGCAACCGCAAGGAGGAACGCCGGTGACGCGGCAAGTGCATCGGGCACCAGGCCCTTACCGGAGAACGCCTTGACGAGTGCCTCGGCCAGGAAGACCGACGAGACGCAGCCCGCCAGCGTCGCGATCGTGCCGATCAGCAGCGCCCGGTCGAACGTCGTGGTGTTGCTGCCGTAGAGGGTCGCGACCCCCTTGAAGTTGTCGTTCGCACCGTTGGCGTAGGCCACGAACAGCGTCAACAGCACGAGAGTTGCCAGCAGCACGCATTTCCCCTGAAACTTCCTGGGCAGCCGGACCGTTCCAGCGACCGCTGCGGACAAGCCAAGGTTCCTCGATCACGCACAACTCACGTCTGCGTCAGATCGCACGTGATCGGACCGGCCCGTCCCTGATAGCCTCGCGGCCAAACCCACGCCCTCGCCCCTCCCCACAAGGAAGCCCGACGCCCCATGAACGGCCTGATCGTCCTCGCGGCGGGATTTCTCATCATGTTCGTGGGCTCCGGCGCCCGCTTCGCCTTTGGGCTCACGCTGAAGCCGATGGCGGAGGAGTTCTCGCTCGGCCGCGGCATGCTCGGCACCACCGTTGCGGTCTACTATGTCGTGACAGCCGTCTGCATGTTCCTGGCGGGCCGCCTGATCGACCGTTACGACGCGCGCAACGTGCTCGCCGCGGGCATCATCATCAGCGCCGCCGGTATCGGCCTGATCGCGGTCGCGCGCGAACCGTGGCACCTGTTCGCGCTCTATGGGCTGGTATTCGGCATCGGTAACGGCATCGCCTCGATCACCCCGGTCAGCATACTCGTCACGCGCCTTTATCCCGCACGTGCGGGCGCGGCCAACGGTATCATCAGCGCAGGGATGAGCGCGGGGCAATTGTTCATGATCGCGGCGATGGCGTTCGTGCTGGTCGCGTCGGGCTGGCGACCGGTCTACGTCTGGATGGGTCTCGCCCACCTCGCGCTGTTGCCGCTTCTGCTGGCAATGCCCCGCGACAACGGACGCTCGGAGGGCTCGCCAAACGCCGCGCGCGAAGGGCTGACGTTCAAGGAGGCCACACGAACGCGACGCTTCTGGCTGTTGCTCGGCATCTACGCGATCTGCGGTCTCGACGACTTCTTCGTCTCGACGCATCTCGTGGCCTTCGCGCAGGACAAGGGCGTCGACACGCTGCTCGCTGGCAACCTGTTGGCGCTGATGGGGCTGACGGCGCTCGCTGGCGCACTGTGGTCGGGCTGGGAATACGACAAGCGCGGCCTCGTGTGGCCGATGCTGTTGTGTTTCCTGCTGCGCATCGCCTCGTTCGGGCTTCTGCTTGTCAGTCAGTCGACGCTCGCGGTGACCGGGTTCACGCTCGTCTTTGGGATCACCTTCCTGATGACCGCGCCACTGACCGTGATCGCCGTGCGCAACGCCTTCGGCACGGCGCATCTGGGCACGATCAGTGGTTTCGTCGTGATGGTGCATCACGGCTTCGGCGGCTTGGGCGCATGGCTCGGCGGCGTGCTCTTCGACAGCCAAGGCCGCTACGACGCAGCGTTCGCTGTGATGTTCGTCTCGGCACTGATCGCGGCGTGGCTGACGGTGTTGCTCGGGCGCGAACAGATCGGGCAACCGCGCACCGCATGAACTTGACAGCTTCCCCCGGCGCGATCACCAATAGAGACCGCCTCAGCTCAAGGAGAGCCTTCATGCCGAATGTCGCGTTTCCTCGTTGGATCGTCGCCGGCGCCGCCGGTTTCGCGCTCTTGGCGATGACGGCTGCGCCAAGTTTCGCCGTTGGCGAGGCCCCGGCACCGCCCACGCGCTGCGCTCAGCACAAGGAAGGCACGTCGGCGTGGAAGCGCTGCATGAGCAAGAAGCAGAAGCTCAAAGACGACGAGGAAACCTATGCGGCCGGTTACTGGCTCGCGATGTCGGCCGACTATACCGCCGCGCTCGATGTGCTGCGCTCGGCCACCAATGCCGCCGATCCGCGCATCCAGACGATGATCGGGTTCTCGCTGCGCAAGCTTGGCATGGTCGACGAAGCCATGGCCTACTACACTGCGGCCCTGCGCGCCGATCCGCGCCTGACGAGCACCCGCCAGTATCTCGGCGAAGCATTCCTGCAGAAGGGCGACCGCGCCAAGGCCCTCCACCAGCTCACCGAGATCGGCCGCTTGTGCGGCACGACCTGCGCGCACTACACGCTGCTGGCGGATGCGATCGCGGCGGCGGGGTGACGAGCGTTCGTAGGTTGGGTTGAGGCCATTTCGCCGAAACCCAACACTTCACGTCGTGCCTGTAGTGTTGGGTTTCGCTGAAACGCTCAACCCAGACTGTATGTCCCTTCCACGAACGAGGCGACTCACCCCCGATGTGGGGTCGAGGGTTACCCGGATTGGCCGGGCAGAGCCTCACACAAGGAGGGTGAGTCATGGGTGATC
>CAMDPA010000286.1 GCA_945903565.1 Devosia equisanguinis
GCACCCGAGATCATGGCCTTGCTCCGGTCAAGCGTGCTCGGCCTCATCCGCCGCACCGGACGCAAACCCACCGAAGCCCGTCCCGCCTACGCCGCCCACCCCAAAGCCGCGATCAGGCTGCTCATGGGCTCATGAATTGAATTGCCCTACCTCCCCTCCCCCCTAGATCGCAAGACCAGTCGACGGCAGGGCGCGCAGCGGGCATAAAGTCGGGGCGTTTCATCATGCCGTTCCGTCAAAAAGAGTCCGTCAACGCATGACCACCACCGCCACAGTAGCCGGCGCGACACCCGGCGCCGCCTCCGCGCAACCGCTGCTCATCGTCGACGACGTATCGATGCACTTCCCCACGCCGGAAGGGCCACTTGTTGCCGTCGATCACGTCAGCATGTCCGTGCAGCATGGCGAGTTCGTTTCGGTGATCGGGCCATCGGGCTGCGGAAAGTCGACGCTGTTCAACATCATCGGCGGCCTGCAGAGCGACTTCATGGGCAAGGTCAGCGTCGGCGGCGAGGTCATCCGCGGCCCTCATCCCGCGATCGGCATGGTGTTCCAGGAGGAGAGCACGTTCCCCTGGCGTACAGTGCTCGACAACGTCGCGTTTCCGCTCGAAATCCTCAAGATGGGCAAGAAGGAGCGGTACGAGAAGGCAAGCCACTTCATTGCGATGGTCGGCCTCGACGGCTTCGAGCGGCGCTATCCCTCGGAGCTGTCGGGCGGCATGCGCCAGCGCGTGTCGCTGGCCCGCACGCTCGCGTTCGAGCCCAAGATCCTGCTGATGGATGAACCGTTCGCCGCCCTCGACGAGCAGACGCGTCTGCTGCTCGGCGACAAGGTGCTGCAGATCCAGCAGCAGCTTAAGCAGACAACGATGCTGATCACGCACAACATCACCGAAGCCGTGCAGCTTTCCGACCGCGTGCTGGTGATGACCTACCGCCCCGGACGCCTGAAGCGTACGGTCGAGATCGTACTGCCGCGCCCACGCACCTCCGATGTCGTCGGTAGCCCGGCATTCGGCAGCTACGTCGCTCAGGTGTGGGCCGATCTGCGCGAGGAGGCAACGCGCGGCCTGGAAGAATCCGAAGCCCGTTCGCGCAAGTCCGGCGCCGCCGCCAAGGCCGGATAAGCGCCATGTCCAGCAATGCAAGCAGCGGGGGGCGCGCGCCCGGCTTGGGGGCCTATGCCCTCGGGTTTGGTAGCGTATGTACCATCGGCGCCGTGCTCGAAGCGCTGTTGCAAACCGGCGTGCTCAACAAGTTCATCATCCCGCCGCCCTCGGCGGTGCTGGGCAGCTTGTGGCGGGTCGTGACCGAGGAGGAAATCCCAAGGCGCTTTCTCGATACCGCCACCGAGGCGCTGGTCGCCGGCATGATGATTACCGTTGTAGGCGTCTCGATCGGCCTGCTGCTGCGGCGCGTGTCGCTGCTGCGGCGCGCGACCGAAACATGGGTCGCAGCGTTCGCGGCCGCCCCCATCGTGCTCGCGTATCCGCTGTTCCTTGTGATTTTCGGCCGCAGCGCGTGGACGATCATCATGATCGGTTTCGTCGCCGGTCTCGCACCGGTGATCCTGAAGACGCTCGAAGGCCTGACGGGCGTGCGGCGCGTGCTGCTCAACGTCGGCAAGGCGTTCAAGCTCACGCCTTGGCAGCAGTTCTGGATGATCGAGTTCCCCGCGGCGATGCCCACGATCTTCACGGGCATCAAGCTTGGGCTCATCTTCGCACTGATCAACATCGTTGGTGTGGAGTTCCTGATCAACTTCGGCGGCCTCGGCCAGCTCATTAATGATCTCGCGGAGCGCTACGACCTGGCCGGCGTTTATGCCGCCATCTTCTTCGTGGTGCTCGTCAGCGTGCTGTTCTTCACCACCCTCGAAAGGATCGAGCGATGGCTGAGGCCAGGGTCACAGGCGGGAACATGAGCCGTTCTGCAATTCCTGCCCGTTCGGGCCTGCGCCTCGATCCCGTTCTGATGGTCCGCCTTGCGATCATCGCGACGGTGCTGATCGCGTGGGAAGCGCTCGCAGCATCCGGTCTGCTCTATCGCGACGTCGTTCCCTCCTTCGTCCGCATCAGTGACGCGGTGTGGAACGTGATCGTTTCGCCTGCGTTCTATTCCAACCTGGCCGTCACCGCACTGGAGGTCGGCATTGGCCTCGCGTTTGGTGGTACGGCGGGCCTTCTCGTAGGCCTCGCGATCGGCAGCAGCCCGTTCCTCGCCAAGGCCTACGAGCCGTTTCTCTATTGGCTCGCGCCGACACCAAAGATCATATTCTTTCCTGTCATGATCATGCTGTTTGGCGTCGGCTGGGAATCCAAGAGCGCGATGGCGGTGCTGTCGTGTTTCTTCCCGATCGCGCTCAGCGTGGCCGCCGGCATGCGTGGTATCGACCGCGTGCTCATCCGTGTCGGCCGCAGCTTCCGCGCCAACGCCTGGCAAATGGTGACGAAGGTCTACCTGCCGGCGATGCGCGCGCCGATCATCAACGGTGTGCGGCTTGGCTTTGGCGTCGCGGTTATCGGCACTCTGCTGGCGGAGACGAAGCTCTCCAATCAGGGCCTCGGCTTCATGGTGATCCAGGCCTACTCGCTGTTCAACATGCCGATGATGTACGCCCTGCTGATCATCGTGTTCGCGATCGCAATCGCCTCGAACGCCGTGCTGGCGTGGCTGGCGGGGGCGGAGGCTGGGCCAGCGAAGTAAGCGCCATCGCTACTTTTTGTGCCCACCGTCCGTGCTCTTGTGGCTCGGGACATCGAGCGATCTGCCGAGATAGTCCACGTAGGCGATGCCGATCGCTGACAGGATGAAGATGACGTGGATGATCGTCTGCCACATCACGCCTGCTTCGGTGTACTTGGCCGCCGGCGTGCCGAGATTGCCCGCCTCGATGAAGGTCTTGAGCAGGTGGATCGAGGAGATTCCGATGATCGCCATCGCCAGCTTGATCTTGAGCACGCTGGCGTTGACGTGGCTGAGCCACTCCGGCTGATCGGGGTGCCCTTCTAGGTCCAGCCGCGAGACGAACGTCTCGTAGCCGCCGACGATCACCATCACCAGCAGGTTGGAGATCATCACCACGTCGATCAACGCCAGTACGACCAGCATGATCTGCTGCTCGGTGAACGTGGTCGCGTGCGAGATCAGGTGCGTCAGCTCCTTCAGGAACAAGAACACGTAGACGCATTGCGCGACGATCAAGCCCAGATACAGCGGCACCTGCAGCCACCGCGAGCCGAAGATCAGCGAGCCCAGGAAGCGGAGGTGCGAACGATCGGCCGGAATCTTCATGGTGCGTGCATGACCTGTTGGATTGGATCAGGGAATGCCCGGGACCGAAACCACGGGAAAGCCCACGACGGTGCAACGTCAATAGCGCGATTCGCTCCAATAGGGTCGCCCCGGCCAGGCCCCGCCCTGTACCTCGGCTCAGCCCGGCTCCATCCCGTTTGCCCGGATCGCCGCGGCAGCGGCCGGCGCGGTGAGATACTTGATCAGCGCGCGTCCGGCCTCTGGTTGCGCGGCACCCTTCGCCAACGCGGCGTAGGTGATCGACACGTTCTGGATGCTGTCGGGCAGCGCGCCCGCAACGTCGGCGCCGGCGATCGGCACGATCTCGCTGATGACGGTGATGCCGAAATCCGCCTCGCCCGCCGCGACGCCTTCTGAAACGTGACCACCGTGCCGGTAGAGCCGAGTTTTTGCACGCAACTCCGCGCCGACACCGAGCCGGTCCGCGATGCCCATGAAATAGCGGCCGGTATTGCCGCCGCCGTTGGGATCGGTCAGAGCAATCGTCTTCGCGCCAAGGATCAATCGCTTGATTGCCTCTTCGTTCGAAAGGTCCGGCTTTGCCGCGCCCTTCTTGATCGCGACACCGAGCGGCGACCGCGCGAACACGACCTTGCTGCCTTCGACCAGGCGGCCTGCCTGCTCGACGTCCGCGATCACACTGGCGGTGACGAACGCCACATCTGCCGCCCCGCCTTCGAGCACACGGTCCCGCACCATGCCTGCCGTCGCGTCCCAGCGCGATACGGTGTACCCGGTCGTCGCCTCGAACTCCGGCAACAGCGCGTCGAGCACGCCGGAAACAGTGGCGGTGGCCAGAACCGCGATCTCGGCTTTGCTCATTCCAATTCCTCATCAATTCGCAAACCACAGGCGGATCTACCCGGGGATGGTAGCAGACCTGTGCGCCGCCCCAAACGAAAGGAGCGCAGCTTTAATAGCTACGCTCCCACCAACTGCGCGGATGTCGACAGCGTGTCGAAAACCACCGATGATATCAACTCTTCGACATCATGCCTTTGAGAACGCTCGCGACAACCATCAGCGCGCCGCCTCCAACGCCACCGGACAGAACGCTCTGTAGGATCGCCATCGGATCCAAGCCGCTCTTCGCAGCCGTGCCAGCCATGCCCAGCATCGGGCCGAGAATGCCCCCGAGAAGCTGGCCGCCGAGTCCGCCGCCGACAATGCCGGCGATCGAATTCCACAGCCAGCCCATATCGAGCTTCTTGGCAGCGGCACCCGCCGCATTGCCGCCGAGCGCACCGCTGATCAATTGAATGATGAGATCGATAGGCATGATGTTTCCTCCCGTAATTCTACTTGCACGGGAAGAGATAGCACAATTGCAACGCAACGTGCTTTGGATTCCAATCAGCCCCGCACTGCTCCCATGGCGGCGAATCCGAGGCCCAGATCGTCGATCAGGTCGGCGGGATCCTCCAGGCCGACATGGAGCCGGATCAGCGCCCCGCCGCTCCACCCGCGAATGCCCTGCTGGTAGGTCAGCGCCAGGCTCTCGTAACCGCCCCACGACGCGCCGATCCCAAACAACCGCAGCGCATCAATGAAAGCGTTGGCGTGTTCGATCTTGTACTGCGGCTTCAGGATTACCGAGAACAGGCTGATCGCGCCGTTGAAATCGCGTTTCCACAGGGTGTGCCCCGGATCGCTCTCCAGCGGCGGAAACAACACGCGCTCGACCTGCGGCTGCCGCTGCAGCCAGGCGATCACCTCCATCGCGTGGGTGTGTGCCTGCGCAATGCGCGCCGACACCGTGCGCAGGCCGCGCAGCACGTTGTACGCATCGTCCGGACTGACGGTCTGACCGAGGATATGGCTGTCCCGCCAGAGCTGGTCGGCGATGCGTTCGTTAGCCGTGACCGAGCCCATCGTGATGTCGGAATGTCCGGCGATGTACTTGGTCAGCGCTACGACCGAGATATCCGCACCCAGCGCCAGAGGCCGGTAGATGCCTGCTGCCCCCCACGTATTGTCGACCGCGACGAGCGCGTTTGACCCCTTCACGGCGGTGCAGATCGCAGGCAGATCCTGCACGTCGAACACGATCGAGCCGGGGTTGTCCAGATAAACAAGCCGCGTCTCGGGTCTCAGCCGGCGCGCCACCTCGGCTGCTGCCGCTGCACCGCCGGGATAGTATTCGCACACGATGCCGCGGGGCTTCAGATAGTCGTCCGCGATCTGTCTGGCAGGCCCGTAGATGGTCTCGGCCAGCAGCACGTGATCGCCGGGCTTGAGCACTGAGAGAAACACGTGCGCGACCGCCGCAAGCCCGGTCGCGAACAGTTGCGTACGCTTGCCGCCCTCGACCTCGGTGATCGCGTCTTCCAATGCGAACGTCGTGGGCGTCCCCTTCGCGCCGTAGCTGAAGCTTCGCTCACCTGCGTTGCGCCGTCGTACAAGGTCACGCAAATGCGCGGTGCTCGGATACAGCACGGTGGAGGCGCGAACGACGGATGGATTGACGGCGCCGGCCTCCCCGTTCGAGGCCGGCCTGGCTACATGCACGAAACGGGTCTTGTCGCGCTTTGTCATGTCTGCGCCCGCCCGTTGCTCAAGTGCCCGTCGATCGAGGAAACGTCGCTCGAGATAAATGGTGCCCCAGGAGGGACTCGAACCCCCACACCCTTGCGGATATCAGATTTTGAGTCTGACGCGTCTACCGTTCCACCACTGGGGCCTGTCCACGACGAACATTTCTCCGGCACAGGCACTCCGGCGAAGCGGCGCATCATAGCCATCGACCCGGCCACGTCAACGCCACCGCGAATTGGCCGCGGGGCGGCGCTGCAACTGTCGCTTCAAGGTGAGGTGTTTGCATATTTTGTGTGGGTTTTTGTATGAAAAAACAACACGCGTTAAGCGGATGTTGAGATTTAGAGTCGATATTAGTCTCTTAAGCCCATGTGGGGGCAAATTGAAGAAGGAGTTTGTGATGTCCGTTACCCATCGGATCGATTCCATCGAGGCCAGGTTGCAGTGCTACCGGGATCAAATGGTGACCTTGAGTGAGGCGCTTGGTGCACTGCGCTCGTTGGCGGATACCATCGTAAGCGAGCTAGCCGCCGATGCCGCGACCGTTCGCGATCTCGCGACGATCGAGCAGCATGCGCTCCCGGCAATGGACAGTGCCGCCATCGCAGAGGTTGGCGCCGACAGCCAAACTGGCATCGTGTGCGAAGTGGCGGATGTTGCGTCCACGCTGACCTCGACCACCACATCCGATGCTCCCGCACCTAACGGTGCTGAGATTGCAGCTTTGGAGCCAATCACAGTCGACGACGTCGCTGCCTCGCCGGAAGCCGCCGCGCAAGTGCCTGCAACTCGGAGCGATGTTGCGATTGAAGCCGATACTGTGACCGCAACGATGGCCGCCGCGACGGCCGAGACGCCGGCCGCAAGTGACACTGCAAACGTCATCGATCTCGCCGCCAGCCGCAGCAAGAAAGCCAAGTCCACGCAGCCGGCCCGCAGCCGCCTTGCGGTCGGGATCGCGGCCTCGCTCCTGCTCGTAGCATCGGCATCGGTCGCCGTCCAAAGCGTTATCAACACCGATATCGGCCAGCGGTTGCTGGATCTTGGAGCCTGCGACGCGGATGTGCTGTCTGAGGTGGCCCCGCTTGTTCGGACAGATTTTCCGCTGCGATAAGTGGAGGCTCTGCCGGGGTTAGACTGCCGAGCGGATCGGCAGGATGCAGTGTGGTCCGAAGTATGCCCGATCGGGCGTCATGCCGTCGAGGCTCGAGTGCGGG
>CAMDPA010000287.1 GCA_945903565.1 Devosia equisanguinis
GCCGGTCGAGGCGAGCGTCGAGCCGAACGTCATCAGCAGCGCTTCGACCAGCCGCTCCTCGTGCCACAGCGATATCAGCTCGGGGCCGATCTCGGACGGTGGGGCGATCAGGAACGGCGAGATCAACCCGGCGCGGATCAGCACCTCGAGCAGCACCGTCAGTGCAGCCACGCCGGCAAGGCCAACCAGGGTCGGCAATTTCACGTTTCGCCCCCAAACTTCCCGCTATGCCGCTTCGTGCCGGAAATAGTTACACATCTTCATCACCGGCTCGTCCGACAAGCAGAACAGCTGCGCGTCGTCCTCTGCCTTGTGCTCGTACCAGATCCACGTCGGCACCGCGATGGTGTCGCCGCGGTTCCAGGCGAACGTCTGATCGCCGACGATCGAGGTGCCCGAGCCCGCCATCACGACGAAACAGCGGCTCGCCGTCGAGCGCTGCCGCCGCGTCTTGAGCCCCGCCGCCAGCCGCTCGACCGTCAGCCCCATCGATCCCATATCCCGCGCTTCGAGCCCGATGCAGGGGCCATGACGTCCTTCCGGATCGGGGGCAGCTAGATCGAGCCGCCGCGCGATGTCGGCAGCCGCGAAGCGATACGGCGAGGACGATGCCTCGACGCGCGCCGGCTGGAAGCGGTCCGGGTAAGGCTCGAAGTACATCGGCTCCAGCAGATGGGTCAGCGGAATGTCGAGCCCGTCGAGCCAGCACGCGGGGCTGTCGCCGCCGTGGCCGTGGCCATGCCAGAAGCCGCCCGGCGTCAGCACGATGTCGCCGGTCTCCATCGGCATCTTCACGCCATCGACGATCGAGTAGGTGCCGCGCGCATCGAGCATCACCCGCAGCGCATGCGAGGCGTGACGATGCGTGCTCGCCACTTCGCCCGGCAGCATGAGCTGATAGGCACAAGACAGCGTTCGTGTGGTCGCGAAGTTGTTGCCGGGAAACGGATTGCGCAAGGCCAGAATGCGCCGTTCGGCCATCGACAGGTCGACGAGCCCTGCCGCATCCTGCAGGGCGGCGCGGGCCTGCGAATAGTGCCAATGCGCCGGCTTGAAATCGGAACGCGGCGCCGCCCAGAAAATCGGCTGCTTGCGCTCGATCCAGCCCGGCGACAATTCAAGGCGCGCCGCCGTCGCCTCGAGCTCGGCGAGCGTCGTGGCGGAGGGATTGGCGGGAGGTGAATCATGTCGTGCCATCACGGCAGAATACTCCTTGCGCTGCTCCCGGGCACATTTTCAGTCCGCACTCTATTGCGCGACGCCCGGGTCCGCCATCGTCATTGCATGAGCTCTACCTTCCGCCGGAACACGAAATCCGCGCACCACACGCGGCCTTGGCTCGCATGGAAATCCAGCATCTCAGTCATTTCGAAGCCGAGCCCTTCGATATGGCCGATCAGATCCTGCGGCTTGTACACATGCGGCAAGGTGAAATGCATCTCGCTGACGATGCAGTCGATATGCGGGAGCAGGCCGGTCGCGCCGCGCAGCACCTCCAACTCGTAGCCCTCGGTATCGATCTTGAGCAGGCATGGCCGCCGGATCATGCCGGGCTCGAGCACCTGATCGAGCCGCCGCACGGGAACTTCGATCGCACCTTCTCCGCGGTCGCCGGAAAACGTAGAGCCGGTACGGCCCTTGAGATGCAACTGAGCCGTGCCGTCTTTGCTGCCGAGCCCCATCTTGTGCAGCCGCCCCTCGCGCGCCTTCAGCACGGTCGCTTCGAGCTGTTGCTGATACTGCGGGTGCGGCTCGAACAGGTCGAGGTAGGCGTTGGGAAAGCGCGCGTAGAGATCGGGCGTGCCGTCGGCCACCCCGACGTCGATCACATGGGCGAAATCCCCGCCTGTCATGTTCATGAAGTCGATCCGCTCGATCGGCTTGTAACCGGCGGCGCTGATCATGTCCTGGAACATCAGCTTGCACTTGCGGCGCGTCCAGGCGACGGGCGATGTCAACAAGGACGGTTTGCGCGGTTTCATCGTGGCCCGGTCATGCTGGCGTCGGCAGTATATCTTGCTCGCCCACCCCCCGGCAGACGCGGACGATTGAGCATGGATGCCGGCAAATGGTCAATCGTGGCCGGATGGACAGCCTCACGGTTTTACTTGATACCACGCCAGCAGACACCCGGGGGCAAACCTCGCGCTACGCCCTTGTGTCAGAAGCGCAGGGTTCAAGCGCGGGGTCTGACCCCGATTTTTCAGGAGCCCCCACATGCCAGCCAAGCTAACCGCCGAATACGAACGCTGGGAAAAGCGCTTCGCTGCGACCGACTATGTATTCGGCGAGGCGCCCAACGCCTTCCTCGCCCGCCAGCAGCCGCGCTTGCCGAAGTCGGGCCGCGCGCTGGCCGTGTCCGATGGCGAAGGCCGCAACGGCGTCTGGCTCGCCGAGCAGGGCCTCGATGTCGTGTCGATGGACTTCTCCCCCAAGGCACAGGAAAAGGCTAGAGCGCTTGCCGCCCGGCGCGGCGTGAAGATCACCACCGAGCTGGCCGATATCTTCTCCTACCCGTGGCCCACCTCCGCCTACGACGTGATCGCCGTCGTGTTCATCCAGTACATGAACCCCGCCGAGCGCGCGCCCGTGTTCGCGGGCATTCGGCAAGCCTTGAAGCCCGGCGGCCTGCTGCTGCTCGAGGGCTACACGCCCAAACAGGTCGAATACGGCACCGGCGGCCCGAAGGAGCGGGAAAATATGTACACCCGGGAGTTGCTCGAGAAGGAATTCGGCGGCTTGGCGAAAGTCGAGATCGCGGAATACGAGGCCGAACTCCACGAAGGCGCCGGTCACGGTGGCATCTCCGCGCTGATCGATCTCGTAGCGACAAAGTAGGGGGCGCTATGGGACCGGGGATAGCTTTCGCGTCAGGAAGTCCGTGAAGATGCGCGCCATCGCCGGATAGTGCTGGCCCCACTCGTCGGCCGGCGTCACGTCGACGTCGCGCTCGATATCGGTGACGTGGTTCAGCTCGCAATCGGGGATCAGCGGCGCGACGGTCGCTCCGCGCTGGCGCGGATGCGTCAGGTCGTTGCCGGGAATGACGGATGCCGGCACATGCAGCGAGCGCAAGTCCGCCGCCGTCGTGCCGATCAGCGGCAAGTCGCTGCCGGCAAGGAATGGCGCGCGCCAAGCGTTCATGCAGGCAATGAAGTCGGCCGGTTTCATTCTCATCAGCAGCGCGCGGTTCTCGGGCCGGTTGCGGATCACCTCCGCGAAGTGTTCCGTCTCGCATACTGCCGCCATGCCGCCAGCCGCCGCCGCCCGCGCGTTGCTGTCGTAGTATTTCTCGACCAGACGATCGACCGCGAATTGGCCCCCGGTCACGCGGATCAGCAGCAGCGCACGCACGGACTGCCGGTGGCGCAGCGCGAAAGTCAGCGCCAGTCGCGCGCCGGAGGAGCTGCCGCCGACAATCGCCGGCAGCATGCCGAGATGTCGCAGCAGAGCCTGCAAATCGTCCGCCCACAGCTCGTACTCGGAGCGGCGCGCATCGAAGCCGACATCCGACGCACCGCAGTTGCGGCGGTCGTGCAACAGCACGCGATAACCCGCAGCCGCCATCAGCGTGCCGAGATCGCGCATGTCCGCCATTGGGTTGCGCCCGCCCGGCGACAGCGACAAGGCCGGTCCGCCGTTGCCTTTTGGCGGCTCGATGATCTCGTAGGTGATGTGCGCACCATTGATCGTCGTGAACGGCATCTGAACCCCCTGTGCATACTTTCGGCCGAGCGCGGATGGCGCGCCGCTGCCATATTTCCCGTATATACGATGACCGTGTGCGGCCAGATGTAACAGGACGCTGCGTATCGCGTGCGGACCCGTTATGACACTGCGGTATTGGCATTCACAGACCGCATCCGCGGTCGCAATCACTGATCCTTTGAGGGAGTATCCATCATGAAGCGTTCAATCGCTACTTTGGCGCTTGCCGGCGCAATCGCCATGGCCGGCACCGCCTACGTCGCCCACGCGCAAGGCGTGAGCTTCCAGAAGGGTCAAGCCCAGGGCGAGCTGCCGATCGTGCGGCTGTCGGGCACACGCGTGTTCAATTCCAAGGCCGAGGTGATCGGCACGATCGGCGACGTCGTGCTGGCCGCTGATGGCCGTGCAACCACCGTCGTGCTGCGTGTCGGCGGCCTCGCCGGCGTCGGCTCCAAGTTGGTCGCGATGCCCTACAGCGCACTCAAGATCGGGCCCGTCGTCGAAGGCGGCCGCGTGCTGTTGATCGACGTGTCGAAGGAGCAGCTCCAGGCCGCGCCTGCCTACGTCGCGACCGATCCGGGCAGCGTCGAGCGCGCCAAGAAGAAGGCGTCGGACTGGTTCAAGATCGCGAAGGACAAGGCTGTCGAGCTCGGCAAGCAGGCCGGCGACGCCGTGCAGGGCATGCGCGAGAAGGCTGGAACGCCCGCACCCGCGCCCAAGTAAGGCGAGCGTCGCACGTCACGTTTTGGAAAGGGGCGGCTCCGCGAGGTCCGCCCCTTTTCTGTATCAGGCTACCTTCGCGGCGCGCGCGCTGGTCAGCCAACCCTTGATCCGCTCCATGTCCGGCGGGCTGCCGTCACGCAGGATGCGCTGGCCATCAGCCGAGACGGCGAACGACAGCACGTCCGCGCACAGCTTGTCGGCGGCAGCAGCGGCCACCGCATCGCGTGAGCGATAGCCCGCGCCGACCAGAAGCTGCGCGTGCGTGCCGCGCAGGCCGGGGATCGTGCTCACCAGCCGCGACTGATCCTGCCAGTCGACGATCGTCTCATCAGAAACCTGGCGCACGTCGAGGGCTTCCGCGAGCGCCTCGGGATTGGCCGCGAACAGATCGGCCACCGTCTTGACGCCCTGCGCATAAAGCCGCTCGGCCATCTTCGGCCCGATTGACGGCGCCCGCTCCACGTCGTCGCTGGCCAGCAGATAGATACGCGGCGTGGCGCTATCGCCGAACGCAACTGGAATGACCGAGCCTGTCGGCGCGGGCGGGGCGGCGGCCGGCTGCACCGGCGCGGCTGGCGGCGACACAGCCGCGACCGGGACCGGCGCGGGCGCAGGAGCCGGCTTGACCGCTGGCATTGCGCCGACCTCGCCCGCCGGAGCCGGCGGTACGGCCGCATGCTCGCCGGGCTTGGCCGTGTAGCTCCTGGAATAAGGCGGCGGCAGCGCCACCACGTCGGCGCGCGCCTTGTCCCGCTCGGCCATCATCGGCGCCAGGACGTCGCGATCGTACATCTCGCGCACCACGCGCTCGTCTTCCGGCAGCGATTTCTCGACCCGGCCGGTGGCCTTCAGTTCGTCGTACATCGCCTCGATCAGACGGCGCTCGGCGGCATTCTCGCTGCGCGCCAACATTTTGTTGCGCGGAATGTTGAGCAGCGCACGCGCAGCGGCGAGCGCGAGGCCGGTCTGCGGCGGACGCACACCCGCCTCGGCAATGGCGCGCGACAGCAGGGCCGCAAAGCCCTTCGATGCATACGTGATCAGCTCGGCCACGAGGCGGCGGCTGACCACATCCAGACCCGACGGCGGATCGACCACGCCGCTGTTGATGTCGTAGTGCGCGATCAGCTTCTCGTAGTGTTTGTTGCCGGTCTCCGCGCCCGCCACGACGAACTGGCGCAGCCAACCCGTGCCCGTTCCGGGCACCGGCTTCACGGCGGCGAACTCGCTTTGCCCCTGACGGCGCAGCTCGTCGTAGGAACGCGAGATCGACCACTCGGCCGCGCGATGAATGTTGTTCTCGGCTTCCGATTGCGCGGAATGGAAGGGGTGGATCGGGTCGGTATAGTAGTGGCTCAGCACGCCCGCGGCCCACACCGCCTCGCTCCAGCGTTCGCCCTTCAGCGCCTTGACGAGATGGCCGTACCAGTTCTCGACCTTGTCGGCCGCCCCGCCCCAGAAGCCGTCGCGCACGTGCAGCACGTGATTCTGGAAGTCCTTGAACTCGTCGTCCGGCGCCTTGGAGCCGCTCATGTAGACGGGCGCATGCGCCATGAACACGCGCCGCCAGCCTTCCGCGTCGGCACCCTCGAGATGCCCCAGCGCATCGAGCGCCAGCTTGTGATGCGTGCCCCGCGCATAGGCGGCGGAAATGATGTTGAACAGCAAGCTCATCGGACCTTGTCCTCCAGCAACGGTGCGCCGCGCACGATTTGGCGGGGAGCCTAGACCGAGTCGGGTGGCGGGATGGAAGGTGCGGCGGCGAAACTGTTGTGCGTGACTCGACAGTCGGTCGGTGGCGTAGGTTGGGTTGAGGCACGTCGTTGCGGAGCATCGCACTTCGTCGTTGCGGAGCATCGCACAGCAATGACGCCGAACCCAACATTCCGCGCAGCGCCCGCTATTGTTGGGTTTCGCTGAAACGCTCAACCCAACCTACGAGGCGCACAATCACATCCGCGCCCGCGATCAGCAGGCGACGTTCAAGTCGTTTTACCTTCTGCTCTGGCGCAGGCGCCAACGCAGTTTTTCATTCTGCTCTGGCGTAAGTGCAGGGCAGCGGGGCCGTGAAAATCCGCGGTAGTGTAGTAAAAAAAGAGCGGCTCTCCACCGCCCCGCCTCGGACTTCGCAGCGGGCCCACCCAGGCGGCGCGGTTAGCGCGGGAGGGAGTGCTTCGCCACTGTATCGTTCCCCGTTGAACCGCGTTAGCGGCACTGCCGGTTACCCGAAAGCCGTAGGATACCGCCTCGCTGGACAACCGTTGCGTCGGTCCTCCAGCGACATCCGAGCCCGCACCTCACCTCAAGTACGCCCCCGGAGGCGCCCCTGCATGATGCGGACAAGGTGGAGAATACGGGCGGGGAAGAGGGCGGGGATAACTCGGTCAACCTTGCGACGTACTCTGCCCGACGCGACGCCACCGGCTCGTAGGCTCTGATGTCCCTTGTCAAGCGGTGCGGGCGTGGCTTGGCGGCCGTGCCGCGGATGCGGTCGGATAGTGTAGGGCAGGATCGCGCAGAAGGGGAGGCGGAGCCGGAGACGTCGGTTGGCAAGCTCTGATACGCGGGTTGGA
>CAMDPA010000288.1 GCA_945903565.1 Devosia equisanguinis
CACGCACACAGATCACGATTCAGCTTTTTTGCGATCCGTCCTAAGTACGCAGGACAGGGCTGCCGGCCCGTCCATCTTGAAATGCGTGCGCGACCAGAATCCGTCGTCTTCACGATGCGGGGCGACGCGTGTCCCGCCAGCTTCCAACCGGCAGACATCCTGATAGCTGCCGTATGTTTCCATGCCGCTTGCGATGAGCCGTCCGCTTTCGTGATCGTCCGCCCGTTGCACGATGACGGCCGCGGCGCCATCACCGAAGATCGCGGCGGCTTCTGGCTTGCTCCAGTCGAGGCCGCAGGAAGCAATATCCGACGACACGATCAGCACGCGATCGAAGCGACCCATCGCGATGGCGTCGGCCACGATTTCGAATGCCGTGACGAAGCTGAGGCAGGTGGAATTGACGTCGAACGCAGCGATGCCCGAGGTTCCCAACCCAAGTTTGTTCTGGACCAGGACGGCTGTGCTGGGAATCGGCTGCTCGCCGACACCGCACGCGGCGACGATGCAGTCGAGATCGCCAGCCTCCAGGCCGGCCCTTTCGAGAGCGATGGTGGCGGCCCTTGCTGCCATGAACGAGGTCGTTTCGTCCGCCGCTGCAAAATGGCGCTTCTCGATCTGGAACAGCCGCTTCGTCCATCCCAAGGGCTTGTCGAGCTTTTGGTCGATCCGGGACGACGGGACCTCCGTGCGCGGAACGTACGATCCGGTGGACAGAATCCTCAGCTTTCGTTCCGGCACGTGTCTTTTCATTGTTCTGCCAAGTTCCAAAAATGCCAGGCCCCAAGGCCGCCGTGGGATGCGCAATAGTCTCGCACAACCGTTCTTTCGCTTGGCCGGAAGCCGAGAGAGAACTGTGGACAAGCGACCCGGAACTCTCGAGCAAAGCGGATCTTCGTTGCCTGGAAAGAGGAGGCCGCCTTTCGCTGATCATGCCGCAGGATCTCGCGGCCACCATTCGCCGGGGCGTCGCGGCGCAAACGTTGCGGGAGCGCTACGCTCGTGCGGCCAGCGATCAATCCACCCGCAGGAACTCGGCTTCGATGCGGATCTCGACTTCGTCGGAGATCAGGGGGACGCCGCGTTTGAGGCCCCAATGGCTGCGCTCGATCACGGTTCTGGCCGAGAAGCCGGAGATCCACTTGCCCTGATAGGCCGGGTTGATCGCCGCCAACGGGTACTCGCCGGTGTAGTTCCAGCGCGCCTTGAGGGTGACGGGACGCGTGACGCCCAGGAAGGTCAGCTCGCCTTGGATCTCGCCCTCGCGGTCGCCGGTCGGACGCACGGCGGTGCTACGGAAGCGGATGTTGGGGTGCCGGTTCGTGTCGAAGAAGTCGACGGTGCGCAGCAGTTTGTCGAGGGCCGCCACGCCCGTCGAGATGCCGGTGGCCTTGATGGTGACGTCGACCTCGCCGCGCTCGGGTTCGGTCGGGGAGAACTCGAGGCGGCCCTCAATGTCCTTGAAGCGGCCCGACTGCTTGGAAACACCGAGATGGTCATAGGTGAAGTGAACCGTCGTCGTGTTCTTGTCGAGCACCCAGATGTCGGCCCAAGCGGCTGGTACGGCTGCGGGGAGTGCGGCGATCATGACCGCCGCGAGCAGCCGCCCCACGATTCCGCCAGTTCGAGAAACGCCACGTGCGCGCATCACCGCGTGCCCCTTTTGGTTGTCGTCAGAGCCCCGCCGACATGCCGCCGTCGACGGCCAGCTCGGCTCCGGTCACGTAAGAGGCATCGTCGCTGGCCAAAAACAAGGCGGCGCGCGCGACTTCGCGCGGTTCGCCCAGCCGGCGCATGGGGGCTTGCTCGACCAGCGCCTTGCGGATCGCGGGCTGGCGCAGGACGCGCTCGGTCAAATTGGTCTCGATGAAGCCCGGCGAAAGCGTGTTCACGCGGATGTTGAACGGCGCATACTCCACGGCCAGCGCACGGGTCAGCGCGGCCACCGCGCCCTTGGTCGCGGCATAGCCGGCGAGCTGGCGCAGGCCGCGATGGCCAAGGATCGAGGCGACATTGATCAGCGAGCCGCGGCCCGAGGCCTGCAGCAGGGCAAAGCCGTCGCGCGCGATCCGCACGACGCCATCGAGGTTGACCTCCCGGATGCGCACCCAGTCGTCATCGCTCAGGTGGCGGAAATCCGAGCGCACGTTGATGCCGGCGTTGTTGGCGATGACGTCGAGCTTGGCGGCGGTGGCCGATATGGTGCGGAACATCTGCATGACGTCCTGACCGCGCGATACATCGACGGTGAGCGGTGTTGCCGCATGTCCGTTTTCAATCAGTGCGGCGGCCGCTGCCTCGACGCCGGCCCCGTTCATGTCGGCGAGGAAGACCTTCGCTCCTTCTTCAGCGAACACGGTGGCGATGGCGAGCCCGATGCCGGCCGCCGCGCCCGTGACCAATGCGACTTTTCCGTCAAGTCGACCCATGCCTTGGCTCTCGTTGTTGCTGGCAGTTTACGCCCACTGCGTAGGTAGTGCCGGACTGCCGTAGAAGCAACCTTGCAAGGGATGCTATGCCGGGGGCTGTTCACGGCGCCACCCCAAAAGCCAAACGCGCCCGCGATACGTTCGCAGGCGCGTCAGCGGTGTGGAGTTGGCGCCAGCGCTATTTCAGCGGGCCGGAGCGCCGGTAAACGTCGTGGGAATGGTCGTGTCCCAGCTTGAATTTCAGGCCAAGCCGGATCACGTCGCTGGTGCCGTCCAAAGCGAGCCTGTTGTTGCTGACGAAGGCGTTGAAGTCCCAGTCGCCGACGTCGGCGTGGAGATATTCGACGAACGAGGTGCCCCAGCCCATGTCCCACTCGAGACCGCCGCCATAGACGATACCGCCGAGCGTGGCATACTTCTTGTTGGTGCCGGTCAAGTCATTGCGCTTGTATTCGGCGCCGAGCATGGCGTAACCGACCGTGAAATAGCCGAGCAGGTTCGGTTGGAAGAGGTAGCCGAAGCGACCGCGCAGCGTGGCGAGATAGTCGATGCCGTACTGCTCACTGGTCGCGTTGACCTTCGAACGGCCGCCATCGAACGACACGTCGGCTTCCGCGCCGACCACGTAGGATCCCATGCGCAGATCGTAGCCGGAAGATATGCCGACGCCAAAACCGTCCGGCGACGCCGACTGCCGGAACGGCGCGGCGGCTGCCGGCGTTTGAGCGATGTCGTAGTCGACGAACGAGCCCTGTAAGAACACGCCGAACCGGATCAAGCCCGAGCCGTCCCAGTTCTGTGCCTCGGCCTTGTGCGCTACTCCGGCGGAAGCCAGGAACAGGACACCAGCCAAGGCACGCATAAAGTGGCTAACCGCCATTATGGCACCTCCTGTTGTCGGGTCCTGACGCGTGGCAAGGAAGGTCCCGAATCATTCATGAAGTTCGAGTTAGCAACAGATGCGCGGAATTGCCAACATCGTCGGTTGGGCTCTCCCTGTTTCGCTTGGTGAGGGGCGGAATGCGTGTCGCCCGCGCCACATTAGGTCGCCGGCGGCACCCATTTGCTGCGCATGGTGACGAGCTCTTCGGCGGCGGAAGGGTGCAGCGCCATGGTCGCGTCGAAGTCCGCTTTGCGCGCGCCCATGCGCATCGCGATCGCGGCCATCTGCACCATCTCCCCGGCGTCAGGTCCAAGCACGTGGCAGCCGAGCACGCGGTCGGTCTTCTGGTCGACGATCAGCTTCATCAGCATGCGCTCGGCGCGGCCGGAGATCGTGCCCTTCATCGGGCGGAAGGCGGCCTTGTAGAGATCGATTTCGCCGCCCAGGCCCGCGAGCTTGGGATGATGCGCGGCAATCCATGCGGGATCGCGCGCCTCCGCTTCGGTCAAGCCGACGGTGCCGATCTCCGGCGTGGAGAACACGGCCGTCGGCACCATGTCGTATTCGGTCGCCCAGGGCTTCTTGCCGAACACGCTGTCGGCGAAAGCGTGGCCCTCGCGGATCGCCACCGGCGTCAGATTGATGCGGTTCGTCACGTCGCCGACGGCGTAGATGTCGGCCGCGGTGGTGCGCGAGGCGGTGTCGACCTTGATGCCGCCGTTGGCTGCGATCTCGACGCCGGCCTTTTCGAGGCCAAGCCCCTTGATATGTGGCGCGCGGCCGGTTGCGAACATCACGGCTTCGGATGCGATCATGCTGCCATCGTCGAGTTTGGCGCGCAGTCCGCCCGCGACTTTCTCCACGCCGGCGATGGTGCGGCCGGTGACGATCTTGATGCCGCGGCGTGCGTATTCCTCGGTGAGGCCCGTGCGCATGTCCTCGTCGAAGCCGCGCAGGATCTTGTCGCGGCGGTAGACGATCGTGACCTCGCTGCCGAGCCCGCGGAAGATGCCGGCGAACTCGACCGCGATGTAGCCGCCGCCGTAGACAACGATGCTGCGCGGCAGCTTCGGCAAATGGAAGGCTTCGTTGGACGAGATGACATGTTCGAGGCCGGGGATCGGCTTGCCGCTATCCTCCGCCAGCGCCAGAGCACCGCCGGTTGCAACCAGGATTTTGCCCGCGGTGATCGTGCGGCCAGTTTTCTCCAGGCGAACGGCGTTGGGGCCTTCGATCACCGCGCGCGTAGCGTGGATCTCGACGCCCGCTTTCTCCAGGTTGATCTTGTAGAGGCCTTCGAGCCGCGCGATTTCCTTGTCCTTGTTGGCGATCAGCGTCGGCCAGTCGAACGTCGTCGCGCCGACGTTCCAGCCGAAGCCCGCCGCGTCCTCGAACTCGTCGCGGAAACGGCTGGCGTAAACGAGCAGCTTCTTGGGCACGCAGCCACGGATCACGCAGGTGCCGCCGACGCGATATTCCTCGGCGATGCCGACCTTCGCGCCATAGCCCGCCGCGATGCGCGCCGCACGCACGCCGCCGGAACCGGCGCCGATCACAAACAGGTCGTAGTCATGCTTGGCCATGTCGCGTGGTCCTTGGTGCTACAGGTGTGGAACGGTCTTGGAGGTTTAATCGAGTTCCTCGTCGCCCAGGCTCAGCACCTCGACGCCGCCTGGGCCGGCAACGATAATCACATCGGCGATGCCGAGGAACAGGCCGTGCTCGACCACGCCGGGGATCACGCCGAGGGCGTCGGCGAGAATTTCGGGCTCGGGGATCGAGCCGAAGGCGCAGTCGAGGATGAAGTTGCCGTTGTCGGTGACGAACGGCGTGCCGCCAGGGGCCAGTCTCAACGTAATCGTGCCGAGGCAGCCGGCGTCTTCGGCCTGCACGGCGATATGCAGCTTGGTCGACTCGAGCCCGAACGGGACAACCTCCACCGGCAGGGCGAAGTGGCCCAGGCGATCGACCTTCTTGGACATGTCGGCGATCACGACCATCTGCCCGGAGGCGGCCGCGACGATCTTCTCGCGCAGCAGCGCGCCACCGCCGCCCTTGATGAGCCGCAACTCGATGTCGAACTCGTCGGCGCCATCGACGGTGAGATTGAGACGCGGGGTTTTCTCCAGAGTCGTCAGCGCGATGCCGAGTGCTTCGGCCTGCTTTCGGGTCGCCTCGGAGGTCGGCACGCACACGACATCGAGGCCCGCCTTCACGCGCGCGCCGAGCAGATCGACAAAGTGCGCCGCCGTGGAGCCGGTGCCGAGCCCGAGCTTCATGCCGGGACGCACGAAGGTGAGCGCCCGCTCGGCTGCCTGTCGCTTCCAGTCTTCCGCGCTCATCGTGTCCTCGTTTTCCTGCCATCGGGCCGCCCGCCTGGCAGGAGATGATGACGTGCCCGTGAGATAGGCCGGACCGGGCGGGATGACAACCTTGGGCTGGGAAACAGGACAGCTACCAGTCCCCGCCCGGCCAATGTACGCATCCGAGCGACGATAGCGTTCGGTGCTGCCACAGGGGGCACGCGGGACAGTCGCAACCTGCGTGTGGATGCAGGGCGAAAATGGTGCGTGTCCACAGTTTAGACGTGGTCGAGCCGCTGACCCGCAATCGCGTGGTCGTCGCCACGCAGCCCGTAGGTTGGGTCAAGCGGTGCGGAGCGCCGCGCGACCCAACATCGGAGCCACCACCGGTGCGGGTTTCACCGTTCAGCTCGATGATGCAGGATGCCGCGTGGAATGTTGGGTCGCGCTACGCTTGACCCATCCTACGGCTGGCAAGTCTTGTAGGTTGGGTTAGCGATGCGGAGCGTCGCGTAACCCAACGTTGGAGCCACTGCGTTGCTGTCATGGCTCCCATGTTGGGTTACGCAGCACATGGCGCTGCTAACCCAACCTACGAGTCTTACTTCACCATGGACGGAAATTAGGGCCAGCCACCATTTTGAGCTGTTTTTGCCCCGCATCAAATTGCCCTGCGGGCAATGTGAGGGGCCTCGCCCCTCACGCTCCCCGACGGCATGCGCATGCATGCCTCCGGCATGACGGCCGCGGCCCTCGACCCGCGCCTTGGGTACACGTTCGCGTTTTCTCGTGTGGCATAAAAAGACGGGCGGTCCGGAGGGTGTCCCTCCGGCGGGGACTGGGGCCGGCCCCAGTCGCGCCCTTGGCGCGAATTCGTCGATGTGTGCGCAACGTTGACGCCCAACGCTCTACTTTCTTCCCCTCGACTGAGGCCGAGTCCAGCTTCGCCCACCTTCATCACGGCTTCTGCTACGTTGAAGTGATCAATCGACCACGTCGCGTGACGGTAGAAGCACCGGCAGAAACCGCCTTCCCGCCCACCCTCGCCGCCGAAGTTATCCCCGCCCTCGCAACGTAGCGCATCCTCCACACATCCTTCCGCACACACCGGGGCGCAGGCTCGAGCTGGGAACCTGTGGGTGGGGGGAGTGTACCGGATACGCCAGGGGACATCAGCTTCCCCCGGGGGAGTTCTGCCGGACGGGGCGCAAATCCCGTTCAACGCGAGATCTTCGGATGCGCTCGCGGATGGTGGTGCCGCGATCCGTATAGGCTACGGGATTCACACATCTCTGTTGACTTTGGCGAGGTGGAAACCTTCGATCATGTGGCTGAGGCGGTGCCAGCCGTCGGCCATCGTTTTGGGGCCGGGCTTTTTGCCGTAGCAGT
>CAMDPA010000289.1 GCA_945903565.1 Devosia equisanguinis
TGCGCGGCCACAGGGCGTTGACCGCGACGCCATCTCTGGCCAGTTCATCGGCAAGGCCCAGCACGGCCAGGCTCATACCGTATTTCGCGATCGAATAGGCGACATGGCCGGAGAACCATTTGGGGTTCATGTCGAGCGGCGGCGACAGCATGAGGATATGCGGGTTCACGGCACGTTTCAGATGCGGCAGGCAGGCCTTGGCCGTTAGCAGCGTGCCGCGCGCATTGATCCCGAACATCAGGTCGATGCGCTTGGGATCGGTCTTTTCCGGCGTCGACAGCGAAATCGCCGAAGCGTTATTGACGCAGATATCGATGCCACCGAACTTCGCCACGGTCGCGGCGGCAGCCGCCTCGACCTGATCCTCGAAGCGAATGTCGCACTGGATCGGCAGTGCTTTACCGCCTGCTTTCTCGATTTCGGCTGCGGCGGAGTGGATCGTACCGGGCAACTTCGGATTGGCCTCGGCGGTTTTGGCGAGGATCGCCACATTGGCGCCGTCGCGTGCCGCACGCAACGCGATTGCGAGGCCGATGCCGCGACTGGCACCGGTGATCAGAAGCGTCTTGCCTTTGAGCGTTGTCATCGAATGCTCCCGGGATGAGTGCCATGCTGGTAGCAGACAAGCACGAGGCGAGCAGGTTGTCATTGGCCCTATAGCGCAGCGCTATTTGACTGGCGGCACAGCGAAACTACGTGGCGGCTCGCCCCGCAATGCCCGCTCGTGCATTGTCTCATAGGCAGCCTCGATATGTCGCCGGAATAGGTCTGTGTCGAAGAGCGGCGCGGTCGTGCGATTGGCGGCCAGCCGCGCTCTCAACGTGCCGAGCGTGTCCAGCTCGCGCGCCAGCTTCACGGCCAGCGCTTCGTATTCGGCCAGCGTCGGCACCACGAGCTCCGGCAATCCGATCGCTCGCAGCATGCTCGCCGCCACACGGCCAGCAAACGTTTCACCGATGCATGTCAGTATGGGCAATCCGGCCCACAGCGCGAAACTGCCCGTGCCATGCGAATTGTACGGCAACGTGTCGAGGAACAGATCGGCCAGCGCATGCCGGGCGAGATGTTGTTCAGGTTCCACCACACCGCAGAAGACCAGGCGGGTGGGATCGACACCCCGCACCTGGGCCTCGCGGCGTAAGTTTCCCTCCGTCACTTTATCGCCGCCAACAAGCCATAGCACACTGCCTGGTATGGATTTCAGAATGCGCATCCAGACATCGAAAATCTCAGGCGAAATTTTGTAACTGGTATTGAAACAGGCAAATACGAAGCCGTTCTGCGGCAAACCATATACAGCCTTCGACGGAACCTGGTTTGCTACCTTGCGCGCGCGATCACTCACTTGATAGCAACCCGGCAAGTGTACGATTTGCTCGGTGAAATAGGGCTGCTCTGACATGGGAGCGACCGTAGCGTCGGCAATGACGTAGTCCATGAACGTTGCCCCGCTGGTCCCGGGGAAGCCGAGGTAGGTCGCCTGCACCGGAGCGGGCCTCCACGCCAATGCGCCGATCCGCGAATACATCGTATGCCCGTTGAGATCGATGGCGACATCGATGCCGGTCTTGTGAATCAGTCTTGCGATTTCCTCGTTCTTGAGCGGGGCGACATCATGGAATTCATCGAACGCCTTGCTTATTCGCTGGCGAACAGCGCTGCGATCATCGGGTCCAGCCGAAAATCCAATCACCTCGAACCTGCTGCGATCATGAACCTCGAATAACTCCGCCATTTGATAGGCCATGGCATGAAGGCGGATATCGGATGAAATGTAACCGAGCTTGATGCGCACACCGCTCTTGCCCCCATTGCTCCGGGCGTGGGGGCTCGTCAATCGCACTGCAGGCTCGGGGCACCTATGGCGGGCAAAATTGCGCGCGCACTGGAGTTGCAATTCCTTGGTGACCGGCTGCGACAGCAACGCGAACGGCAGCATACCGCGACTGCCTTGCCGCACCTTTTCTTCCAGCAGGAGGCGAATGCGCGCTTGAGTCGGCCAGTCGCAACAATACGAGGCCGCATACGCCATGCCGCTGAGGGCGTGGGCATGGTCCGGCACCTGGTCCAGCACACGTTGATACATCGCAATGGCTTCGGACCTGCGGCCGAGCCCGCGCAACGCATCGGCTGCATTGTAAACCGCTTCAACGAGTTCTGGTTTCAGCTCTGCCGCGCGCTGAAAGTCGGTCAAGGCCTCCGCGGTTTTGAACTTGGCCATCAGTGCGTGACCGCGGATGTACCGGGCGAGGGCGTTGTCGGGCTGCACCTTGAGAACGCGATCGAGGATCGCGAGCGGGGCTTCGACATCTCCGCCCAAAATCTGTGCGTGAGCCTTCCCCAGGATCGAATCGAGGTGCCCAGGAACGATCGCGAGCGCCTGATCGAACGCGGCGATCGCCTCCGCGTGGCGGTCAAGTTGTTTCAAGACGATGCCACGGTTGGAGATCGCATCGACATTGCGTGGCGCTATCGCAATGACAGCGTCGTAGACAGCCAAGGCCTCCTCGTTGCGTTCCAGCGCCAGAAGCGCGTTACCACGTCCGGTCAGCACAATGTGGCGGCCGGGCACATCGGGGGCCAGCCCGGCCAGGGCCTTGTCCAGCTTCTCCAACGCCTCCTGCACGCGCCCCGCGGTGATCAGATTGCCGCCAAGATTGTAGATCGCCTCGACGAAATCGGGCGCAAGCTGAACCGCCCGATCGTAGCTTTCGATCGCCTCGCTGGGCCGCCCAAGCAGGCCCAGAACGTTACCATGATTGCTCCAGAACAGCGGGACATCGTCCTTGATCTTCAATGCCGCCGAGATCAGCTGCTCGCCTTCTTGAGGGTTGCCATCTTGTGCCGTCATCATACCGAGCAGATGCAGGGCATCCGCGTTTTGAGGATCCTCCGCAATCAGCCGGCGATAGATTTCAGCCGCCTCCGCCGTACGGCCGGCCCTGTGATGATCGAGTGCCCGCAACAGTTCGGCCTGCGCCAACGAAGGAGGTGTGGTGACCATTATCGATGATTTCCCTGGTTTCCTCGGGTGCGTCTGACGCAACGTTATTGGTCTCAGATTATCACGCTGGTCTGTGCGCTGCAGCATGGTTCCCAGCCATCGCCTGAAGCTCGGATGCCTGCAGCAGGGCGGCATGACAGCACGGCACCTATGCGGTCGCTGCATGCTGACGCGCCGGGGCGGGGCTGCTAGAAAGCCTGCCGAACGCGCGATCGGGAGCCTCGATTCGCGCTTCGTTCGCGCAAACCGATACCTCCCTAATGAGGAACGACATGGCCGCAAATGCAGGCAACGCCAATTCTGCGCCATTCCATTCGCCGCTGATCTCGCGAACGGAAGCCTTCCTGATGCTCGGCGGCGCCGCGCTGATGCTGTCCGTTGCCATGGGGGTGCGACAGAGCTTCGGCCTGTTCCAGACGCCTGTCGTGAAAGACATCGGGATCGCTACAGCGGACTTCGCGCTGGCGATCGCGATCCAGAACCTCGTGTGGGGCCTTGCCGGGCCGTTCGCAGGCGCGTTGATCGACAAGTATGGAACACGCTGGGTATCGCTCGGCGGCGTATGCCTGCTGGTCCTGGGCCTTTCGATCATGGGCATGGCCAACGGCTCGCTGATGATCATGATCGGCTGCGGCGTCCTGATCGGCCTGTCGCAGGCCTGCACGACGGTCGGCGTCGCCGGCAAGATCGCAGCGCAGGTGGTGACGCCGAGCCGGCGCAGCTTAGCGTTCGGCATCGTCTCGGCGGCGGGCTCGATCGGTACGTTCTTCACCGCGCCGTTCGGCCAGATCGTGATCGGCGAATGGGGCTGGCGGATGGGCATCGTCGCCTTCATCGGTCTCGCGCTGATCATGTTGCCGGCGGTTTGGTTCGGCAGCAAAGTCGACAAGCTGGCGGCAGGAAATGCGGCGCGCGGCTCGACGCAATCGATGTCCGATGCCCTCGGCGAAGCGATGAGCCACAAGGGCTACATCGTCATGAGCCTCGCCTATTTCGTGTGCGGACTGCAGCTCACGTTCCTCACCGCGCATCTGCCGAGCTATCTCGCGCTGTGCGGACAAGATCCCATGCTCGGCGCGCAGGCGCTGGCGGTGATCGGCCTGTTCAACGTGTTCGGATCGTGGCTGTTCGGCTGGCTCGGCGATCTCTATCGCAAGCGCACGCTGCTCGGCCTCGTCTATCTGACGCGCGCGGTGGTCGTCACGGTCTACTTCATCACGCCGGTAACGCCGGCCTCCACGCTGATCTTCGCCGCCGCCATGGGCATGCTGTGGCTCAGCGTGATCCCGCTGGTGAATGGGCTGGTGCTCGACATCTTCGGCGTGAAGTTCCTGTCGACGCTGATGGGCATCGCGTTCCTGAGCCATCAGGTCGGCTCATTCCTCGGCGCCTGGGGGGGCGGGTTCGTGTTCGATATGCTCGGCTCCTACGACCGCGCCGTGCAGTTCACGGTGCTGATCGGTTTCCTCGCCGGCTTCGCGCAACTCCTGATGGACGACAAGCCGACCGAGCGCATGACGGCCGCGAAGATGGTGCCGGCGGAGTAACGGCGGTGTCAGACCCTCTGGGTCTGACACCTGTACGGGCGCTCAGCAGGCACCTCCAAGAATGCACCGTTCGTCATGGTGTCAGACCCCGAGGGTCTGACACCTTTTGCGGTTTCGCCCACGGCCTCGCCGCTGCGTCCCGCACTTGAAACGCTGCGATCTCGTCCTTGAAGCTCAACGTCATCTGGATCGCATCCCAGCCGTTGAGCAAGCGAAGCCGAGCGGCGGGATCGATGTCGAAGCGAACCGCTTGATCACCGCCGCTGATCGTCTGCGCCTCGAGGTCCACCGTCAGCGTCTTGCCCCCCGCCTCCAACGCCGCGAGCAGCGCATCGGCCTCGGTCTCGCTAACCCTTGCTGTCAGCAAACCGTTGCTCAGCGAATTGCCAGCGAAGATCTCGCCAAACGAAGGCGCGATCACGCAACGGATGCCGAAGTCGGCCAACGCATAAACCGCCGCCTCGCGCGACGAACCACAGCCGAAATTGCGTTTCGCCACGATGATCTGCGCGCCAGCACGCTCCGGCCGGTCGAGCGCGATCAACCCCGTGGGCTGACCGTCGGCACCCCGGCGCATATCGTGCAGCAGAAAGCCGCTGTAGCCCTGCGCGCGCGGTGTCGACATGAAACGCGCGGGCACGATCTGATCGGTGTCGACGTTGGCGAGCGGCAGCGGACAGGCGACGGCGGTCAATTGCGTGAAGGGATCCATCCTACGTCCTCCCCGCCAGCATCGGCCTTGCATCCGCGAGGTGACCGGCAACCGCCGCCGCCGCCACCATCGCCGGCGACATCAGATGCGTGCGCGCACCGGCCCCTTGACGGCCCTTGAAGTTGCGATTGGTGGTGGACGCACAACGCTCCCCCGATGCGACCTGATCGCCATTCATGCCGACGCACATCGAGCAGCCGGAGTCGACCCACTCGACACCCGCCGCCGTGAAAATGCGATCTAGCCCCTCCTGCTCGGCCTGCCGCTTGATGGATGCAGAACCCGGCGACACGAGACCCGGCACCTTGGATGTGCGCCCGGCCAACACGGCGGCCGCAGACCGCAAATCCTCGATCCGGCTGTTCGTACACGAGCCGATGAACACGCGATCGACCGCCACGTCGGTGAGAAGCTGCCCCGCGCGCAAGCCCATGTACGCGATGGCATCCCGCATATGCGCAGCCTTTGCGGCGTCAGCCACCTGCTCGGGATCCGGCACGCGCGCAGTGATCGGCAGCGCATGCTCGGGGCTCGTGCCCCAGGTGATGGTCGGCGCGATCTCGGCTGCGTCGAGCGCGACCTCCTTGTCGAAACGCGCCTCGCCATCGCTCGCCAGCGCCAACCAACCTTCGGCCGCGGCCTCGAACGCCGCGCCCGAGACAGCGCACGCTCGGCCACGCAAATAGTCGATCGTCGTTGCATCCGCCGCAACCATGCCGGTGCGGGCGCCAGCCTCGATCGACATGTTGCATAACGTCAGTCGGCCTTCGACCGACAGCGCGCGCACGGCCGAACCCGCATACTCCACCGCATGACCAACCGCGCCATCCGCACCGATCCGCGCAATGATCGTCAGGATCATGTCCTTGGCGTCGAGCCCGGGTCCCATCGCACCCTCGACACGAATCCGCATCGACTTCGGCTTGCGCTGCCAGATCGTTTGCGTGGCGAGCACGTGCGCGACCTCGGAGGCCCCGATGCCGAACGAATAGGCGCCCTGGCCACCGTGCGTCGCGGTATGACTGTCGCCGCATACGACCAGCGTACCCGGCAAGGTGATGCCGAGTTCCGGCCCCACTACATGCACGATGCCCTGGCGCGGATCGTCGAGGCCGAACAGCCGCACGCCATGGCGGGCCGTATTCGCCATCAGCTTTTCGACCATGCCCCGCACCGTGGCATCGGGGATGCCCGCTACCCCTGCCCGGCCTCTGGTCGGCACGTAGTGATCCGCCACGCCGAACGTGAGATCCGGCCGCGCGACCGGCAGTCCCAGCTCCGCGATTCGCGCGAACGCATGGTGCGATCCCTCGTGCACGAAATGCCGGTCGACCCACAGCAGGGTATCGCCATGCTCTTGCGCGAGGATGACGTGGCTGTCCCACAGCCTGTCGAAGAGTGTCTTGTTCATCGCCCACAACTAACGCGTTTTGCGCCGCTTCGCCAAACCGATTTGTCGCGACATGCGGTGCTATCGGAACCGGCGGCCAACCGCTAAAGTTGGAGCCATTGATCGGACGAATGCGAACACAGTTCGAGGCTGGATGACAATGGCCACCGGGGGATGTGTCGGTAGCACACGAGTTGTCCGGTTCCAGTAGCACACGATATGTCCGGTAATCCGTGATCCTCTCAATGCGCAGCATTGGGGGGATTGGATGAGCCGGGCCAAGTGTGACGAGGACCGGAGAATGGAGAAGTTTCTGGACGTGTACGGCCGCTGGGAAC
>CAMDPA010000290.1 GCA_945903565.1 Devosia equisanguinis
ATGGCCCCGACCAGCACGGCCGCCGCCAGCTCGATCCGACATCTCAGCGATGCACCACGAGGCTTGAGCATCTCGACCAGCAGAGTGTCGATGGCGTTGGTTGCGGCGACCACGCAGCGGTACTCGTCATCGCGGAGCGGCAACGCAGCTAACTCGGGGATTGTCGTGGTGGGTCTCGGCGTGTCGGTGTCGGGCATGGCTTTGATCCCATTGGCGCGGTCTCGCACTGATACCGTGCGTTGCGAAAGTGATCCAGCCACAGTCTGGCGATCTCCGCGCCGTCCGGCAGTCTGACTGCTGCACGGCTCGACCGTCCGCCGTCGATGATCGGTGGCGGCGGCGAGGTGGCGGTGGTGGCGGCGGTCTTGCTTCCACCTGCCGCCCAGGTTAAACGTGATCATGTCCGGAGCTGAGAGAGGACCGACCGTGGCAGACACGGCGGGACGATCCACGCTCTTGACCCGAAGCTGAACAGGATGTTTACGGATCTTGCGCCTCCGGATCACGTCCGCTTATCGTCACAAAAGCGTTGAATGTCGAACCCAGACCGTGGGCCAGGTGCGGGTGTGCTGGGACTTCCGGCTCAACAATGGGTCCGTTGCCAGTTTAATGCGATTGCAGGTCCATGAAAGCGTTAGAGTTCGACTACGCGCTACTTACGTACAAGACTCGGAACATCGGCGATTACATTCAAAGCATAGCTGCCCGACGGTTCCTGCCGCGTCTGGACCATCTTGTGGATCGGGACGGGTTGGGGGCGTTTGCCCCCGTGCGCCCGACCAAACTCATCTGCAACGGCTGGTTCGGCGCCGCGCCGCACAATCTGCTGTTTCGCGGGCCCCTAAGGCCACTCCTGATCTCGATGCATATCAACCGTCACGAGGACAGGTCGGGCGGGGGGGCGCCGTTGCCGCTGGCAGACTTGTTGAGAAACGTACCTGAGCTCGTACGGCATCTCGCGCAATTTGCTCCGATTGGTGCGCGCGATCGAGAGACCGAGCGGCTTCTTGAAGAACTCGGGGTCGGCACCTACTTCTCCGGATGCCTCACACTCACTCTCGAGCGCGATACGAAGCTCCGACGTGGACCTCGAGTTATTGTCTGCGACGTGCCGGGCGAGATCGTGGAGAGACTACGCGCGGTCTCTAGGCGCCCCGTGGAGGCCGTCACGCACATGCCCGCTTCCATGCAGTGCGACGCGGCCTATTTCGAGCATGCGGAAGAGTTGCTGCGGCGCTACCAGACTGCACATTTTGTCGTGACATCGCGGCTCCATTGCGCGCTCCCATGCATCGCGTACGGTACACCTGTGGTTCTCCTGCACCCGCATCGCGAAGCTGATCGGTTCTCAGGCCTGCTCGATCTCATCAACGTGCGCCCGTGGTCATCGCATTTCGAGGCTGTCGATGTGGAGGCTCCAGCACCCAATCCGAGAAACCACTCACCGGTTCGCGAAGCGCTGATCGAGCGCGTCAGCGCTTACATCGAGAATGCTGTGGAGCCTCACAGTATTCCTGTTGACGACCCTCTAGCCCTATCGCGTGCGCTATTGCGATTTTATGCGCAGATGGCGAGCCAGACGCGAGATGAGCTGGAGGTAGTCCGGCGTCGTGTCGAGGACCTCGAGGGCAGCACGTCGTGGCGTCTGACAGCTCCGCTACGCGGGCTCAAGAATTGGTTCGGATAGTTGACGGAGCACTTATTAAGTCGTTGTTCGTGCGCACGTTCCGGCAGAGGTGAGCCGGTCGTCGGCTCGGGTCAGCCTTCATGTTCAGGGACGCGCTGTCAGGGGAGCCCCGCGTTGGGCCGAGAGAGGATTCAGCTGAAATGACAGTGGGCACGCTGAAGAAGGGTAAGGCACAAGAGCCCCGCAGCGATCGGACCCGAGTGCTGATTGTCGTAGGTAATCTCGACGTCGGCGGCGTCGAAATGGATATCGTCCGCAACATTCCGCGGATCGACCGCGACGAGTTCGATGTCAGCGTCTACGCCTTCATGGGCGGGGGGGAGCTCGCCCCGCAGCTCGTGGCGAGCGGGATCGAACTGGTCACGCCGGGGTTCCTACCCAGGGGAGATTCGCTGGGGCCGACCGCGCATGGCGTCGGAGACCCGCCCGACTTTTCTAAGTGGCGCTGGGCGATGCTCAAAGCTTCGCTCCTGAAAGGCATGAGCCGGGTCGGGCCACTGCGCAATCTCCTGCATCTCATCGGTGGCGCGAAGTTCATGGCGCAGCACGTCCTGCCGCTGGCGATGCACATCCGGCGGAACCGTATCGAAATCGTGCATTGCTTCCTGCCGCATGCCTACCTCGTGGGTGGGTTCGCGACGATCTTTACCCGCGGAAGGCGGCTCGTGATGAGCCGGGTGAGCAGCAATTTCTACATGAACCAGCGGCCAATCTATCGCTTCGTGGAGACCCGGGTACTGCACAAGTTCACCGATGCCGTCATCTGCAATTCGGAAGCGATCCGAAGCGATCTGGTCGCGGAAGGGGTGCGAGAAGAGCGGATCGTCAAGCTGTACAACGGCATCGATCTGGTGTCGTTCGCACCGTCGCCGGATCGGCGGCGTCAGGCTCGTTGCCGTCTCAGAATTGCGGACGACGAGCTGGTGCTCACGTGTGTGGCTAATCTCTTTGCCTACAAGGGCCATGCTGATCTGATCGCGGCGCTCGGCGCTATCAGTGGGCGGCTCCCGCTGCGATGGCGCCTCGTGTGCGCCGGCCGGGATGTCGATGGCCGGCGCGCGATCCTGGAGCGCTCGGCCGACGAGCACGGTATCGGCGGGCGCGTTCAGTTCCTCGGAAGCATCGACAATGTGCCGGAGCTGCTCGCCGCGAGCGATATCCACGTGCATCCCTCCTATGAGGAAGGATTGCCGAACAGCATTCTCGAGGCGATGGCTTCGCGGCTACCGATCGTCGCGACGACTGTCGGCGGTATACCCGAGCTCGTCATCGACGGTGAGGGCGGTTTTCTCGTTTCCCCGCGTGATGCGGATGCTCTCGCGCAGGCGCTCGCGAAGCTGATTGCGGACGAGGACCGGCGCGGCGCGATGGGCCGCCACAACATCGCGCGTGCGGAGACGCTGTTTCCGCTCAACTCCAGCGTGCGCGGCTACGAGGAGGTCTATCGCCGCCTCACGTCGGACCGGAGCGGGTCCGCGGGCTAGGTTTACTGTGCTCGTCGATCTGATGTAGTCGAGCGTCAATCATGTGAGGGGATGTAATGACCAGCGCGTCTGCTGCACAGTCTGAGCCCGGATTGCTCGATCTCGGCATCCTGCCGATGAGGCCTGGGCCCTTCGAGCATGTTGTGCGTGACGGCCTCATCGAGCCCTCGACTTATGCGGAGCTGAGCCGCAGCTACCCGGCTTGTCCGCCGCGGATCGGCCCTACAGGCTATTCCTGCTACTGGGGCGATCCCGATTACGACGCGCTCATGGCCGGGAGTGCCGCTTGGCGCTCGCTGTTCGACGCATTCCATTCGCAGAACTTCGTCGATTACACGATCAACCAGTTCGGACCCACCTTTCGCCAGAACGACTGCGTTGTCGATCTGTCCAAGGCAAAGTACGTGCCCTACCAAGAGTCACGGAAAGACAAGGAGAGCCGGCACATCGCAAACGTCATGCACGCGCCGCACGAGCTGTGGGTCAGGATGGACATCCATCAGGCGCACGTGGGCTATACGCGCGCCCGCCACCTCGATCACAGGCGTCGGTTGATGACAATGCTCATCTACTTCTCCGACGCAGAGGCCAACGCCATGGACGGCGGCGATCTCGTGCTGCATCGCAAGCAGAAGTCCTGGACAAGCTGGGGGGACGTGGTGGTGCGTCCCGGGCACAATCGCATGATCGCATTCGCCTGCCACAACAAATCGTGGCATTCGGTGCCGCCGACGGCGAGCCAGACTGCGTCGCGCAACTTCCTGCAGATCACCGTCTCGAGCTCGGTCGACGCGTGGCCTTGATCGCACGCTCGGCAGCGATGCCGGAAACTGCTATGCTGCAGATGCACGCGCAGAAACCGGGGTCGGACCTCGCTGCCACAGCGCGTCAATGGCGGTTGTGGTTGCGGCTGTCTTGGCGCGACATCCGCGGCCGGTATCGGCGTACGGTATTGGGGCCGTTGTGGACCGTACTCGGCAATGCCCTGATGATCGCCGGGCTCGGCCTCGTCTACAGCTATCTCTGGGGCGAGAATGTCGCGACCTACCTGCCTTACTTCAGCGGCGGGTTTCTTGCGTGGACGCTGGTGGCGACGACGGTTTCGGAATCCTGCCAAGCCTTCATCCTGAACAGCGAGCTGATCAAATCGACGCGGCTGCCCTACAGCGCGCACATCGCACGCATCCTCATCAGGAACGGGATCGTGTTCCTGCACAACATTCCGCTGCACCTCGGCGTCTGTCTGTTTTGTGCTACCCCGATCACGGTTTCAGGATTCTTGTTTCTGCCGCTGGGGTTGGCGCTGGTGATCATCAACCTCGGGTGGATCGGCCTCGTGCTCGCTATCGCATGCGCCCGCTATCGCGACGTAACTCCGCTGGTGACCATCCTGCTCCAACTTGCGTTCTTTATGACGCCGATCATCTGGTCGGCCGAACGGCTCCAAGGTAATCGGTTTCTGGCCACGCTGCTCATCGATGCTAATCCGCTGCACAGCATGATCGATGCGGTTCGCGCGCCACTGCTCGGTGCGGTGCCGTCGCTGGTCTCGATCGTTGGTCTGTCGCTCAGTGGTGCTGTCGGTATTGCGGTGTCGCTCGCGCTGCTGCGGCGCGCTCACCCGCGCATCGCCTACTGGCTCTGATGGAGGCTCGATTGATGGGCCCTGCGGCTCCCGATGCGGCGCAGAAGCTGGAGCCACGATCCTTCAGCGCGCCCTACATCATGGCAGAGAGCGTCGGCGTGCAGTTCGCCGATGACGGAGTGGATTATGGCATTCGCGAACGGGTCGCCCGGGCTGTTCTTGGTCGCACGCGCGCCGATCCGGCGGGCTACGCGGCGCTGCGCAACATCTCGCTGACCCTATCGGCTGGTGACCGCGTCGCGTTGATCGGGCCGAATGGAGCGGGCAAGACAACCCTACTCAGGGTGTTGGCGGGTGCCTATGTGCCGACAAATGGACGCGTGGTGGTCGAGGGCCGCGTCGCGACGATGCTCAACATCGGGCTCTTCATCGATGCGCACGAAACGGGGCTCGAGAACATCGAGACGGGCTGCCTGATGCTCGAGATGTCGCCGGAGCAGATCAAGGCCGCCATCCCAAGGATTGTCGAGTTCGCCGATCTCGGCGAGTTCATCCATCGCCCCGTCCGCACCTATTCATCGGGCATGATGGTGCGGCTTGCTTTTGCCATCGCCTCCGAAGGGGACGCCGACATCCTGCTTATCGACGAGGGGATCGGACTCGGCGACCAGTCGTTCAAGGAGAAGGTTCGCCGCCGGCTGCAGGATCTCGGGGCGCAATCGCGCCTCCTGGTCGTCGCCTCGCATTCGGCGGACGTGCTGCGCTCGTTCTGCAACAAGGGGATCTTCCTGCGGCAAGGCGAGATCGTGTTCTCGGGCAGCCTGGAAGAGACCATCGAGGCCTATGAAAGATGGGTCGTCGAGGATCCGGGCAATCGCAAGCCACTGAAGACAACCGGGTGATGTGCATTCAGCCGGCCCTTTCGGTCGAGCAGATGCCCTGTCGTTCGATGTGGTCCATCAGTGCTTCAGCAGCCCAGAGATGGCCTTGGGCCGACCAGTGTCCGTCGTGCCTGAAATGAGCATCGGAGATCGTGCCGCCGCGGCTCGCGATGTGCGTGAGAAGTGAGACGTAACGTATTTCGTGCCGGGCCAGAATTTCCCTCAGGCGCTCGTCGATGTGCCCCGTTACACGATGGGTTCCGACCACCACCAGCTTCGAGCCGTCGGCCTCAGCTCGCGACTTGATCTCGCCGAATGCGAAGTCGGTGAATCGAAGGGATTGCTCGAAGACAGGCGGAAGTCGCCCTCTCGTCGAGAATAAGGCGTCGGGGTTCGGCCACCGCTGGAAATCCCACCCCGCGAGCAAGCGAGCGAATCCCGGATCGACCCCGGCAAGGGTGGATGCGCGCGCGGCCATGGCGATTGTTGGATCCTGCTGGCCTACCATCCCTCTCGCCAGCCCGGGGAGCTGCAGCTTCAGCTTGGCGAACAGCCAGCGATAGAAGCGGCTAGATTGAAGCTTCGCGTGAAGCCAGCGCGGCGGGGGCTCGGTGGCAAATGGCAGCAGGTGCTGCATCCAATCCTTGTCGATCGGCTGCAGCTCGACTCCGCCCGCCGTCTCACGGGCGAAGACACGCGGCGTGTGCTCGGGATGCCAGCCAGTGCGCAGAGCCTCCAGCAATGAAGAATTGTTGGCGAGGTCGTTGTGAGCGGCGACGAGTACGATGAGATCGGGCTTGCGCGGGCGAACGTAGGTGTCGATGTAGCCGAGCTGGTTGATCTGGCCGGTGCCGGAGAAACCAACCGCCATCGTCTCAACCGGAGCGTTCGGGCGGCGCGCTGCCAGCAGCTGCTGCAGCTTCACCTGGACTTTTTCGGATATGGGTACCTGCGCGGCCTCTATGAAAGAGTCACCGACGAACGCGATCCGGCAAGTGCCGATTGCGCGCTCCAGCGGAGGAAGAGAACGGTCGAGAAACCCGGCCTCGTTCGAGCGTTCCGAGACCCGGAAGTCGAGGCCATTTGTCCAGACGACCGGTTCGTTGGGTTTGAAACGCGTTCCGACGGCTGGGTCGTGGACCATTGGCCAGTCGATCCGGTCATCGAGCAGGAAGAGTTTGGCCCAACATTCTATAACGAGACCTGAAACCAAAATTGTGACGATTAGCTGAAAGCCCAGGAGACCTGCTACGGCCAAGCGCGATGCTGAATTTCTCGCCGTAGGTGCGCTTTTGGTGCTCTGGGGCATTTGGGCT
>CAMDPA010000291.1 GCA_945903565.1 Devosia equisanguinis
GGCATCGGCCGGATCGCCGCGCGGGTGTTCGAGCAGCTCGTCACGCACCCGCCGCGGACGATGCGGATGCTGGTCGACGAGACGAGGCGTTGTAGATGGTACGGGTCAGTTCAGAGGACGACCTGAGCCAAGGGGATAGGTATGCTGGACAGATCAAGCGCACTCTGCATCACTAACTCCTCTAATTCACCGACAGGAAATCTCGAACAGCATTCGCCGATACGATTAGGTTGACGCTAACCAACACCGACGCTGCATTGACACATACGGTAATTATACTGTCAAGGCACGCCCGAATTATGCCTATCCTTTGCCTCAGGCGGAATTGCAGAAATCGCTGCGATATCAATCGAGTAAGCCGACCCACGCATGATGTCTACCCGACCATCCATGCCCTTGATCAACCGTGGGATTTCCAGCGACTACCTGAGTTAGGGGGATAGGTATGCGCCGCAATGTGGTCAGCTGAGCGTAGGTCCCCTTCTAGGCTGACTTTCCCACGCTGGTGAGGGCATCTGTGGCCGATCCGTCTGGTCACACTGTGTGGGCATCGGGCTTGGTCCAGTGCTCAGTCCAGCGTTGCGCGAAACAACTTCGTCTGAGTCGGAACCCCGATGCCTCACAAGCCTTGTACTCTATGCGCCATCGCGCGGCCACAACCGGCAAGCGTACCAGCTACTGCTAGGAAGCTTACTACAGCGCGACGATTGAGATGTTGACTCCTTAGAATCAGAATGTGAGGCGTCCACATATTGTGCCGTGGCCTAAGTTGCTCCCAAGGTTTCCCATCTCCAAGTAAACGCTCGGTATACCTCACCATTACGACTCGGCCACAGTGCTCGCAGCCATCAAGCCTCCATTAGCCGCGTTGTAGCAACGGCTGGAAACTCACGGCAACGCCACAGATCTGGCTCGCAGTCCGCTTCAATCCAGACAGATGCGGTCAAGGCCACAAGTAAATGTGGTTGGTTTTGTGGTAGGGTTCGTGGCAACAGACAAATATTTTGTTTAGAAACAAGGGAATAGCGTCACATTTATGGCGGAGAGAGTGTTCACGGGCTACGATCTCGATATCGTGCGCGAGGTCGCCAAGCGTCTCGGCGTTGCCGTCGAGATGGTGCCGGTGTCGAGCGCCGAGCGCATTCCGCTCCTTCAGAGCGACAAGCTCGATTTCGTCGCGACCTCCATGACCCGCACGGCGACGCGGCTGAAGCAGATCGATTTTTCCGCCATCTATTTCGTCACGCCGCACGCCGTGATCGTGAAGTCGGCGGGCGGGATCGCCTCGGTCAAGCAACTCGCCGGCAAGAAGGTATCATCGGCGTCCGCCTCCACCGCCGGCGAGAATCTGAAGGAAGTCGTGGCCGATGTGGAGATCGTCTACGTGCGCGACTACGCCATCGCTTTCGCCGCGCTAAAAGAGGGCAAAGTCGACGGCTTCACCACCGACGAATCCGTGCTCAAGGCCATCGTCCAACAAGATGGCGCCCCGGCCGACTATCGCTTCATTCCGGATTTCACCAAGTCGCGCAATGTCGGCTTTGCCTTGAAAAAGGATGAGCCCCGTTTCAAGGAGGCAATCGACAAAACTCTCCTCGATCTCGAGGCCAGCGGCGAGGCCGCCAGAATTTTCGACGTCTGGTTCGGCCCGAAGTCCGAGCAGCCGATGGAACGGAAGTTCAAGATCAGCAAGGATTGAGATGCGGCTTTCGCAGGCAGTGATCGTGCCTGGCTCTCTCCCTTGCATTCGTTCGCGCGGAGTGCTGAAGATGGTGCGTGGCGGGCGGCCTGCATCTCGTGCGGCTCTCGCTGATCCCACAATCGCCAACTTCCTGTCGCCAACAACCGGAGAAGCGTCGCCATGACGATGTCGCTGTACCAGGCTTCCGTGCCCCATTTCATCCAGACGCTGACGTCTCTGTCGGGCATGCTCGACAAGGCCGAAGCCTACGCCACCGAAAAGAAGATCGATCAGGCGGCCCTGCTCGGCATGCGCTTACACCCCTCGATGTGGGCGCTCGGCAAGCAGGTTCAGGCGGCCTGCACCACCGCAGTCGGCGGTGCAGCGCGCCTCGGCGGCGTTGCGGTGCCGACCATGGAAGACACCGAGAAGACGATCCCGGAACTGAAGGCGCGCATCGCCAAGTCGCTGGAGTTCATCAACACGATCAAGGCCAGCCAGGTCGACGGCCAGGAAGGCCGCGACATTACCGTGAAAATGGGCGCCAACGAGGTGAAATTCAAAGGCCAGAACTACCTGTTCTGGTTCGCCCTGCCGAACTTCATGTTCCACGCCACGACGGCCTACAACATCCTGCGCCAGTCCGGCGTGGAGCTCGTCAAGCGCGACTTCCTGGGCAAGAACCCAGAGGCATGATCTGTCTGTAATTCCCGTTGCAATTCGCTACGCGAGCAGGGCTTTCGCCCTGCACCCAACTGGGAGGAGACCTCCAAGACCCACCCTTTTTTACGGCATAAAGAGGAGGGGGTTTGGGGGACACGTCCCCCAAGCGGGTTTGGGCGGCAGCCCATTCGCGAAGCGAAGTGCAACCGAACATTCAGTTCGGAACACGCGCAATGCCTGCCGCGATTTCAATCAGCCTCGAAGGGAAATGCGCGCTCGTAACGGGCGCGTCGTCGGGGCTCGGGAGGCATTTCGCGCTCGTGCTGGCGCGGGCCGGCGCCAAGGTCGCCATCGCGGCGCGACGGGTCGAGCGGCTCGAAGCTTTGGCTGCGGAGATCCGTGACGCCGGAGGCACGGCCGCCGTGATCGCCCTCGACGTGACCGACCCCACGCAAGTGCCACGCGCGTTCGATGCGGCGGAGGCGGCGCTGGGGCCGATCGACATTCTCGTCAACAACGCGGGCGTCGCGACGGGCACGTGGTTCACCAAGCTGACCGAGGAGAGCTGGCGCGAAGTTCTCGACGTCAATCTCGACGGCGTGTTCCGCGTCGGGCGCGAGGCGGCGGTGCGGATGGCGGCGCGCAAATCGGGCGGCTCGATCGTGAACATCGCCTCGGTGCTGGGGCTTGGCGTTCTCAAAGCGGTCGCGCCGTATGCGGTGTCGAAAGCCGCGGTAATCCAGTTGACCAAGGCGATGGCGCTCGAGCTCGCGCGCGACAACATCCGCGTCAACGCGCTGGCGCCGGGCTACATCGCGACGGAACTCAACGCGGAGTATCTGGCGAGCGATGCGGGCAAACGCATGATCGCGCGCGTGCCTCTCGGCCGGGCCGGCGAACTCGATGATCTCGACGGCCCGCTGCTGCTGCTCGTCTCCGACGCCGGCCGTTACATGACCGGCAGCGTCATCGTGATCGACGGGGGACAAACGCTGGCGATCGGTTGATGATGGGTCGATTGGTCATTCGCCCGCAACCTGCGATAAGATCGCGGAAACGGCTCAACAACCACACCGGCTCTGCACATGCCCCGCATCGACGAAACACGTCCATTCATTCCGGTTCGCATCGCCGTGCTCACGGTGTCGGATACGCGCGATCTCGCGTCCGATAAATCGGGCAACACGCTGGCCGAGATGATCACCGCCGACGGCCACGAGGTGGCCGTGCGGGCGATCGGGAAGGACGACGTGGAGGCGATCCGCGCCAAGGTGAAGAGCTGGATCGCCGACCCCAAGATCGACGTCGTCATCTCGACGGGCGGCACGGGGTTCACCGGGCGAGACGTGACACCGGAGGCGATCAAACCGCTGTTCGAGAAGGAGATCGACGGCTTCTCGACCGTGTTCCACATGATCTCGTTCCAGAAGATTGAGACCTCGACGATCCAGAGCCGCGCGTGCGGTGGGCTTGCTCACGGCACCTATATCTTCTGCCTGCCGGGCTCGCCGGGGGCCTGCAAGGATGCGTGGGGCGGCATCCTCAAGTGGCAGCTCGACAACCGCCACCGCCCCTGCAATTTCGTCGAAATCATGCCGCGGCTGGAGGAACATCGCCGGGGGACGTGAAGGGGAGCGGGGACTATCGCATGATGGTGTAGATGCAGAGCCTCGCGGGGCTCGTCGCTCTTCCTTTGCTCGCGTGGCTGATGTCCGAGAACCGGCGGGCGGCGGGCGATGGCAAACTCGCGCGACTGGTACTTGGTGGCATTGCGTTGCAGATCGCGATTGCCGGAATCATGCTCAACGTGCCGATCGTGCGTGCGGCGTTCGACTGGCCGGGCCGCATCGTGAACGCGCTGCAGGCAGCAACCGGCGCGGGCATGCGGCTGGTGTTCGGCTTTCTGGCGGGTGGGCCTGCGCCATACGAGATCGTGCGACCCGAGGCGGGTTTCACACTCGCGTTCCAGGCGCTGCCGCTGATCCTACTCGTCAGCGTGCTGTCTAAGCTGCTGTATCACTGGGGCATTCTGCAATTCGTCGTACGTGGCTTTGCTTGGGGTCTGGCAAAGACGCTCGGCGTATCCGGCCCGGTTGGCACATCGGCGGCGGCCAACATTTTTCTCGGCATGGTCGAGGCGCCGCTGCTGATCAAACCGTATCTCGCAAGCATGAGCCGCGCGAGCCTGTTTGCGACGATGACGGTCGGGATGGCCGGTATCGCTGGAACGGTACTGGCGATCTACGCGAGTTTAATCGGATCGCAGGTTCCCGGAGCGGCGGGGCACTTGATCGTGGCATCGGTGATCAGCGTTCCCGCCGCGCTGATGCTTGCGGCGCTGATGGTGCCCGACGATGCAGCGCCTTCGCACGCGGGCGCGGTGACGCAATCCGATATGGCGCTCGACGATCCCCCGCAGTCGTCGATGGATGCGATCACGCAAGGTACGCGCGAAGGCATCGAGCTGCTCGTCAATGTTGCGGCGATGCTGGTGGTTGCCGTCGCTCTTGTCAGCCTCGCCAATATGTTGCTCGGCTGGCTAACCGGTCCGCTTGCGATGCCGCTCACACTGCAGCGGATGCTGGGATGGGTGTTCGCGCCGCTCGTCTGGCTGGTTGGCATCCCGTGGGCGGAGTGCGCGGCGGCGGGCAGTCTGATGGGCATGAAGACGGTGCTCAACGAGTTCGTCGCATTTCTGCAGTTGGCCGCGATGCCGGAGGAGGCGCTGTCGCCGCGCTCGCGCCTCATCATGACCTATGCGCTGTGCGGCTTCGCCAATCTCGGCAGCCTCGGGATCATGATCGGCGGGCTCGTCGCAATGGCGCCGGGGCGGCGTGCGGAGATCGTGGCGCTGGGACCGCGCACGATCGTATCGGGCACGCTGGCGACGATGATGACGGCGGCAGCCGTGGGATTGCTGACGGCGCCGTAATCGGCTGATCGGGCGCCATCGTCAAAGCGCTTTACTACCTCCAGCGATCCGATGTTATCCTCGACAAATTGATGTCGTGATATTTCTGATCCTGATTGGACCCCCAATGAAAAAGCCACGCGGTTACCGCCGGCTCGAGCCGGACCAGCTCATAGAAACGATCGAGAAACTTCGACAACGCATCACGTTCCAGATCGGTGAGCGTGGCCTGACGCGCGTTTGCGGGGAACTGGCGGCGTTGGCCCGCGATGCCAAACGGCGTACGGCCAAACTGCAACGCCCGATCTAGCTGCTCCGCCTCATTCCGGTCGTGGCAACGGCAGTGCTCGTCTACGTAACCTATGCCTTGCACGCGAGCATCACGCTCGTGGATGCGAGCGTCGACAAGATGCTGACGAAAGAGCTGCAGGAACTGATGCAAGCCATCCGGCAACTCCTCAGCAGCGCCGCGCTGCCGATCGCGCTGGCGGTACCGGTGCCGCTGGTGTTCGCGATGTTCGCCTTCATCTGGTCGCTCGAAAGCCGGTGGAAGCGGCATCGCGCGCTGCGCTATCTGCACGAGCTGCGCTCGATCATCCACGTCATCGACATGCACCAGCTGACCAAGGACCCGCATCACTTGGATGATGGCTCCGATCCCGATCACCTGAGCGGCAACATGCTGATGCGTTATCTCGACTACTGCTCGGAGCTGCTGTCGCTGTCGGCCAAGGTTGCGACGCTCTATGCGGAGAGTTCGCACGATCCCGTCGTGATCGAGACGGTGAACGACCTCGGCCAGATAACATCGAACCTCGGCAACAAGATCTGGCAGAAACTCAACAGTGTCGAGCGGCGCGTCGTGGCGGCGGTCGAGTAATCAATCGATGAAATCACGCCTTCGGCAGATATGCCTGCCACGAGGGCAGTTTGGCGATCTCGCCGAACCACCGCTTTGCATTGGGGAACTCGTCGAGCGGCATGCCGGCCCCCTTGGCGTGGACGAGATAGGGCGCGACCGAATACTCCGCCAGCGTCACGCGATCGGCGACGAGATGACTGCGCTTTGCCAGGTGATCGTCGAGCACTTTCGCTTCCTTTCGGAATATCGCCTCGCCTTTCGCGATCGCAGCAGGATCCGCCGGGCCCATATCGAAGAATGTCTTGACGATCCGCTCGAACAACAACGGCTCGCAGCCTTGCGACCAATGCTGCAGCTGCCAACTTTGCCACCGCATGATATCCGCGCGAATCTTGTCGTCGGCTGGCCACAGCGGGGTGGGCTTCCTCTATGCCACGTATTGAAGGATCGCGGTTGATTCCCACAGTACAAAATCGCCGTCGACCAGCGCCGGCGTGCGCCCGGTTGGATTGAGCGCGAGATAGGCCGGCTGACGCTGGTCGCCTTTGGTGAGATCGACCAGCACAAGCTCGATGGGAACGCCGGCGTGTTGCGCCAAGGCGAGCACCTTCCATGTGTTCGGCGAACCGGGAAATCCGTACAACTTCATGACAAACGCTCCTGAGTTTGGCATGCGAATCTTAGGACGGATCGCAGAATAACCACTACGAGTTCCCCGGTCTGCGTGGGCTGATTGTATAGTTCCATTCGGGATGGAAGTCATCGCCGACAAGCTTGACCGCCGCCAACTCGGCTTTGCTGACCTTGATGCCTTTCTCATAGGTTCGC